>JAUWCK010000272.1 GCA_030609345.1 Methanosarcinales archaeon
ATATTGAGCGAGAACGCGAGGATGAGTAATGTCGATATCGCAAGCAAGATCGGTGTGAGTGAGGGAACAGTCAGACGAAGAATTGCCGAGATGGCTAAAAATAATGTAATCGAAGGTTTCATCTTACTTCTTAATTGCGAAGAAGCGGAGAAGTGTGTCAAGGCGTTCATAAGCATGGAGATTGCTGATTCAAACCTGCAGAGCGTTGCGGATGAACTGCTCAAGGATCCTGAACGGATCATCGCCCTGTATCGCACAAACACGAGATTCAATCTCTTATGCGAGGTTATGTTCAGGTCTGTCATCGAATTGCAGGAGTTTATCGACAGATGTCACAAAATCGAGGGCGTTGTAGATTCGGATGTGAAAATTGTGATCGGATCGTACAAGAAGTGCCTGTGGACCGGGATATGACCGTTTGTTCTATTTACCACCTGTTAAAATGTATATGGAGCAATGATCATGGACAAAGCAACAAAAGAACACGTAGAAACACTGGTTGCAATGCCGTTCAGGGAATTTGCTGCGAAAATGGGTTTGAGATTTTCGGTAGTTCCAATCCGAGATAGTTAATGGAATGAAAGAGTCCGTGTCATAGTATCCGCCAGGGGGGAGATTATACGTGCATGCTCAATATCATGCGGAGTTTTAGAAGGGGTCTAACGGTCTAAAAGACTGGTAATCCGTGTTCATCCGTGTTAATCAGTGGCTGATAAGGGTTTTTAGCCACTGACTGCGACAGCAGCGGCGCAGCCATTAACGCAGATTACACTGATTTTATCCACAAGTTACTCGAGCATATTCGATTATTGATGCCCCCAATCTCTGAGTCGTAGTCAACATTTTAAATCCTGTAGCTCCAAGTACGAAAAGAAGGTGTTAACCATAAACGTCCTGCCACTCGCCTCACCCGATGTCCAGCACGACTTCGATTTCGTTGCGAGAATCCCGAATCTTGGGATCGCGTCCATCGCCGGAAACATAAACGAGGTCTGCGACGTCAGGATGGCTGATCTGAATTTTATGAGATTATAGATTGATCGCGCCGACCGCTGCCTGTGCGACCATGAGCGCATCAAGAGATGTGACTCGCCCGCCATCGTTTACGTCAGCCACAGGTTCGTATCCGCCGCGGACAGCCATATCGAGCGCGATCACAGCGTCTGTGGCGGTAATCCTACCATCGCTATTGATATCGCCTTTTAGCGTTGTTTTGAACATGCAGAACGCATCCCCTCCACAGATCCATTGTTCACTCTTCGGAGCGCCCTGCCAGTAATGGATGTGCCCATCAGCAAAACCCAGTCTGTTCCCAACATAGTAGCCCACCGGACATGGAAGGGGTTTCAATTCTTCCCAACTGTTGCACGAAATGCTGTAGCGGTAGAAGCCATACCCCGGCTCTTCATCTACACTGCCACCACCGATGGCGAAAATGCAATCGCTGTATCTGTCCAGCCAGTCACCGATCCAGAGCAGGGATGCGCCGTCCCCAACACCATCACTCTCGGGTATATCAGTCATATCCTCCCAGATGTCTGTGGGAATGTGGTATCTGGCAAAATCGCTGTTCGGAACCAGTTCATCGTACTCGCCACGCAGCGCATACAGATACTCTCCTCCGGTCCAGACCAATGAGGCACCGTCATCGGTAAACGTCAGTTGGAATTAAACGCCAGAGTTTCCCAAGAATCCTGACTGTAACGCGCAAATACCGTTCCGCGTGCATTGCTGCCGATCATAGCGTAGACATGACCATCATATTCCGACCACGTTATGGCATCGCCCGCGCCCTGCCCATTGGGCGT
>JAUWCK010000052.1 GCA_030609345.1 Methanosarcinales archaeon
AATTCTACTTCCTCTTTTTTTATTTTCTTTGATAGGAATTTCATCAGCAGCAGATATCATCGTCCCGAGTGAAGAATCGTATCATGTCCCATACACGGACGAATTTACATTTACTCTGGTAGTTTCGAGTGAAGACTACAACGGACGGATAATAGTGGAGGACCGGTGGGCAGAACTGTATGACGTATGTGCAAAAAACCCCGCTCTATACAACAGAACAGCATCCGATCTCGGCATTGAAATAAGTTATGAAAACGAATTTCATATCTCTGAAAGAACTGCCCATGATCTGAAAGTAACGGTAAAAGCAGATACTGCAGATGTGTACTGCGGTTTGATCATTTTTACACCGATTGACACTGGTGGAAGCGGTATATTATCGCGCGGCACATGGATAACGATGGATATGAGGGGGATCTCATTGTCACCAGCAACTTCGCCTACAAACAAGACGGCGCTGAATATAACCGGCTTTAGCTCTGAGAAGAACCTCGAAATTTACTTAAACCAAAATCCTGTTGGGACTGTAGAGATAACCCGCGGCAACAACTTCACTGCGGCAATCACGCTATCAGAAGGAGATAATGAAATCGTTATGAAGGCGGTCGGGTCAGAACTGCGGTCAAATCCGATCCATATTACGCTCGATACAATTCCACCGGATGCACCAATCATCTCCCCCTTCCCCCCTCCATCTGTAAATGAAAGCACGATTACAATATCAGGAACTGCCGAGGCAGAGTCGATCGTTCACGTATTCGTAAATGAAATCGAAAAAAATAATAGATCGGCATCCGGCTCTGGTGACTTTACGCTATCAAACATCGACATGGATGTGGGCAACAACACGATAACCGCGATTGCAGCGGACAGGGCAGGAAACCCGAGCAACGAATCTGCGCCTGTTTATGTGATCTACAGTGAAAATAAGAAGAGAATTCAATTGAGCGCAGATAAAACCACCACAATATTACAGGAGGGGGAATCTGCAACCTGCAATATAACTGCATTGGTTGTTGATGAGACTGGAACGCCGATGGAAGACACCACAGTAACAATAAATTTCTCAATCGTCTCAGGAAATGCCGTTCTCTTAACAAGAGAAGTGGAGACGTATAGAGGTAGGGCAGCGACCATGATAGAATGCGGTGATGCGGGTGACGTAACGATAAAAGCAGAAACGTCTTCTCCGGATATAGGGGGTGATTCGCTCACCATCACCTTCAGAAGTCCAGAGTCCGCACCTTCACCCGGAAACGAGACGAACAAAACGATGCCTGCTTCCGGTTCTGATGACAGATCCGGGGGCAGGAACATACCGGGTCTACTAATTTACATACTGGTTGCGATTGCGGTCGTTGTTGCAGGGTTCCTTCTATATAATAAAATCATAAAAAAACGGAAAGGACGAGCAGGAGAGACGGATGAGTCATCATGGACGGTCTCAGCCATGAAGAAGAAAGGTGCGGACTATATGATAACAATCGATAAGGACGGTAAAAAGAAAACGATAAAACTGAATGAGAAGTTATATAAGAAATTAATAAAGAAGAGAAAGATGACGTTTGGCAAGCATACGATTGTGTTCAAGCCAAAAAAATAATACCTAGTGGGGAGGGGCGAATATCAAGTTTCATAACCTTGGCAGGAACGTAATTTTCATAATCCTGCTTTCAACGCTGTTGCAACCAGCAATCGCTGCCACGAATGAATGTCCTGATGATGATCCGGACACCGATGTTGTGTGGGTGAGCAGCGGTAGCACAAGCCTTGCATGGAGCATGGCGTACGGATTCGAAGCGGATGATGCGGTGTATATCATACGGGCTTGCGATTTTGATCAGGATCTGGGTGCATCGCTCATATCGATTGAGAAGGATGGGGTCGTTAAGAAAAAGGTTCTGTATCTTGATACGCGGCCAGGGGATGATTGGTTTAACTGGGACGCTGAGATAAGGGTGGAATTGGCTGATATAACTACAGATGCGCACGAAACCCCGTCAGCGCACCTGGATCTGTATCGCGGAGAGAAACCCCGGCTTGATATCGAGATCGGTGCGACATCCGAGGCATTCTATGGGATCAACGTGTCATCTGATCAGTATGCTCCGGGAAAGGAGAAGAGGATCTCGATAGATGTTAAGAATACAGGAGGGGCATGGATTGAGGATGTTGTAGTAAGGATTGATATTGGGGAACTGAAACTTGTAGATCAGGGTTTTGAGTTCCGTGATCAGATTATATATGAAAGTCTCGGGTGCATGGAAAAGGGTGATACCGGATCGATCAATTTCACTGCTGCTGCACCGGCATGGGATGGGGTAACCTCGCCGTATCAGATCAACTACACCATATCAGCGTCCGCTGAGGGAATTGACATCTGGAAGAGGCGATACTGCACAAACGAATCCCTGACACTATCCTGCACCGACCCTCAGTTACAGGTTATACAATCGGTCTGCTATGGCGAGATCAGTATGAGCCGGTGCAATCTCATAAGCTCGAATATGAGTCTGAAGAAGATCGCTATATCCATGCCAGAAGCCCTGATATATAACGTCAGTGAGTGGAGCGTCGTGGAAGTCAGCATCTGTAATATCGGCTTCTACCCTCTCTGCAATATGAGTATCACCGACTCCCTGGTACCTGACGGCTTTAGAGTTGCAGAGGTTCATGAGGAAGGATCGCTTAAGTACGTATCCCGGGATCATCCCTATCGCATCCGGTATAAGATTGTGCCGACAAAGCCTGGCAAGCATGTAGTCAATGCAACGGTTGTCAGAGCGGATTTCTACGGGATGGAACGTTCATGGAGTTCGGATGGTGCCACCATCACAGTTCACGGACCCCATATCAATCTTGCAAAGACGATCACAGAATCGGGTAACAGGACGTACAGGGTGGCACTTACCATGCGAAACGATGGGGATCGTGCCGCGCTCATAGATCTCACAGACACCATGCCCTTATACGCGCGCTACACCGAGGGCGGTATGGATGAAGGCATCTACACCCCCACCGGATGGGATTTCGATCTCCGCAGGGTCAATGATTCATATCTCCTGGTAGCAGATGACATTCTCCTGGAGCCGGAACAGTCCATCGGGTTTTCATATCACGTACAGTCTGATCGTGAACTGAATCTTTCGCGCGCAGAGGCATGGTTCATAGCTCGAAATGGCTACGGTGGTGTGGCATTCTCCTCGATCTCGGGTCTTCCTGTGGCAGTGCCGGACGACAATGTGACCTCTGAGAATCTGACATCTGAGAATGTAACATCTGGTAACCGGTCAAATCAGCCAGGGTCTCTGCCTGTAAAAGTACCCGCGCCCGCTTTTAAGAATGAGACCGGTGTCCTACCCACTAATGCTTCTGGTCCGAAGGATGAACCGGAGGGCAGGAACCTGTTTGATCTACTGATATATACGGTGATTGGAATCACAATCCTTGCTGCAGCGTTCCTGCTGCATGACAGGATTGCAAGAATACAGAAAGGGCAGGTAGAAGAGGTGGACGTGGGGTCATCATGGGCTGTATCGAGCATACGGAAGGCAGGCAGTGAATATGAGATAACAGTGAATAAAGATAGTAAAAAGAGAACGATAAAACTGAATGAGAAGTTCTATAAGAGGTTAATAAAGGATAAAAAGTTGACGTTTGGCAAGCAAACGATCTTGATCCGGTCTAAAAAAAGATGATTATACACCAAACGGCAATATGCAAACTTTTCGTTTCGCGATCTTTGCAAAAGGAAAAGAAGTGAATTTTCCGCAATTTTCTTAATATACCTCCAAAACATATTTTACATTGTACCTCATTATCATCATAAGGTTGATGATTGGGTGGGGTGAACAACAATAGAGGAGGAAACAAACAATGAGTAAATGGAAATTCCTTGAGAAATTCAAGGACTTTGGGAAGGACGAAAAGGCATTCACAGGTCTGGAAGCAGCAATCGTGCTGACCGCATTCGTCGTGGTGGCTGCTGTATTCAGTTATGTGGTGCTTGGAGCGGGATTCTTCACATCGGAGAAGAGCAAGGAGGTCATCCATACAGGTATGGGCCAGGCAACTTCTTCGATCGAACTCGCGGGAAATGTGATAGGTCACGGCAATGTTAGTACGACTCCGGATGGTACGAAGCGGTTAACGAATGTAACAGTGTACCTGCAGCTGACAGCAGGCAACAATCCGATTGACCTATCCAAGTTGACGGTCTCGTATGCAGACAAATACGTGTACATCGGAAATCTTACGCATAGCGACAATGCGACATACGACAGCACCTACCGGAACACAGATAACGTAACTTCTGCCGGACAATGGGATTTTGCCTTTGTTGCTGATAAAACCGATAGTTACGGGAATGACGATGTCATGCTCGATTCAGGCGAGACGGGAAGGGTGCATATCTCACTGCCTGCTGAAGCAGGGAACGGTAACGAAGGAGTTGCGGTCAATAACTGGTTCCAGGTCGAGATGAAACCAGCAACTGGAGCATCTATCGCAATGGAGAAGACGGTTCCGGGAGCTATCGATACCATAATGGTATTGTACTAAGAGGTGATGAAGATGAGATTATTTAACAATAAACTGTTGAAGGATGAGAGAGCTTTCACTGGTCTGGAAGCAGCGATTGTGCTGACCGCGTTCGTCGTGGTTGCAGCGGTATTCAGTTATGTAGTACTGGGTGCTGGCTTCTTCACATCTGAGAAGAGTAAAGAGGTCATCCACACAGGCGTTGAGCAGGCGACATCATCGGCAGAGGTGGTTGGTGATATCATCGGCATTGAGGATGACGCGACCCCCGATCAGATAGAGTATATCAACTTCACCATTGAGTTGACAGCAGGCAACAACCCGCTCGATCTCGATCAGGCGACGATATCATACACGTCAGCGAGCACGCACAATTCATCGGTTACATGGGACTACACGGTTTTCGAAGGCGACACCGATAACATGCTTGAACAGCACGAAAAAGCTGAGATCCAGGTAACGCTTCCGGAGGCACTTGGAGCATATACAGAGTTCCAGATTGAGTTCAAGCCAAACGTGGGTGCCACACTGCCGATATCGAGGACAACGCCGGGCACGATAGACCCGATAATGAGGTTGTACTAAGGGGTGATGAAGATGAGACTATTTAATAAACTGTTGAAGGATGAGAGAGCTTTCACTGGTCTGGAAGCAGCGATCGTGCTGACCGCGTTCGTAGTGGTTGCAGCGGTATTCAGTTATGTGGTACTGGGTGCTGGCTTCTTCACATCTGAGAAGAGCAAAGAGGTCATCCACACAGGCGTTGAGCAGGCGACATCCTCTATGGAGATCGGCGGCTACGTGATCGGACACGGGTGGAGATATGGCTGGGTGAACGCGACCACTGGAAAATGGAACGCTTCGGGTGGTGGTACTGACTATCTGTCATACTACGCGTGGGGCAATGCGACATCGGCTCAAAACAGAGTGAACACGACCGGGCTCACCACCATGGAGTTCCAGGTGGAGCTTGCAGCAGGACAGAATCAGATTGACATGGATAAGATTGTGATCTCATACAGCGATGATGACACGTATGTAGCCCAGGTGGACGCTGTAACAACTGCCAATGCAAGTAGCGGCAACCTTACGGTGAGTGCAAGTTCCGGACAGTGGACATATACCCTGCTGACAGATGAGACGGGTGGTTCCAACATGCTCGATCCGACAGAGAAGATGCTGATACTGGTGGCATTGCCAGACTGGGGCGCAACCGCTTATGAAGAGTTCGCGGTCGATATAAAGCCTGCACAGGGAGCGACTCTGACGATAACGAAGACTGCACCGGGCGCGATACAGAAGACGATGGTACTCAATTAGAGTACCCTCTCTTTATTTTTTTGGGAGGTGGGAATCATGGAATCGGATAAGAGACTAACATCGCTTGAAAACGAGTTCAAGATCGTAAAAGGGGAGATAAAAGCGTTACTGATAGATATCAGAGAGATCATGAATAACATGGAGAATCCATTCTACAATACTCAAGGTACAACTGATGGTCCGGATACATCAGTAGGGACAAAGGCGGAACTTGTGGGAGACGCTCCGGGGAGGGGCATTCAACATGAAGATATGTTAGAACAGGCGCCTGAACGGGAGCACCATCCGGGTTTTGCAGAGATGCCGGTGCAGCAGATGGGGGCAGGACATGCACCTAACGTTGCAGAGACCGTTGCAGAGACGCCGGTGCAGCAGATGGGGGCAGGACATGCACCTAACGTTGCAGAGACCGTTGCAGAGACGCCGGTGCAGCAGGGGATGTCGGTGCAGCAGATGGGGAGAACACCTGAACCGTATCATCCGGGTTTTGCAGAGATGCCGGTGCAGCATGATGGGACGAAGCAGGAGGCGACACCAGAACATGTTCCCGACTTTGCAGTGATGTTTAAGCAGTACGAGGAAGCGAAGCAGAGCGGAGATGATGGGACGACGCAGGGGGAGACCATAGGACACGCTCCTGACTTTGCAGAGATGTTTAAGCAGTACGAGGAAGCGAAGCAGAGCGAAGGGATGCCGGAAGAAATCCCGGAAATCCAACCTGATAACGGATTTGACATCCATACCCTCGCCGAACTGATGAGATGGACGGATTACACACTTAAAACGATCGAACGAGGTAGATTGGATGAGCTGCTGGATTTGTATATGCTTACCGGACATATTTCAGAGGGGCTAAAAGATACCATCTCGAAGATCGCAGACCTATCCACTCAGGAGGTTGCTGAAGGGAGTATACCAACGATGAAAGATCACATAGCCGCGATGTTCCAGTTGAATGCGGTATTGAATCCAAGCGAGTCTGATCAGAAGGCGATCTATTCGATATATGGGGAATTGCCATGGAGGACGGTGGGGTAAATGGGCGGAGAAACGATCAGTATTGCTATGATCACGATAGCGTCCGTGATATGTGCTGCAACATTCGTCACTTCGGCATTTCCGGCGATTGCAAGGACGCAGGATCCGCTCATAGCTTCAACAGACGCGATCAATGATAGAATGAAGACCGATATAACAGTTATACACGAGGCAAACTCTTCAGCCGGAAGCATCGTATACGTCTGGGTCAAGAACGTGGGAAACAATCGCATCCATCCGAATCTGATCGCTAACTCAGACCTCTTCTTCGGACCAGAAGGAGATT
>JAUWCK010000209.1 GCA_030609345.1 Methanosarcinales archaeon
CCCCACATCAGGTCCCGACTGAATATCACAACCAACAGCGGTAATGATACCACTGAATGGGAAGGTGATGACTGGGCAGGCGCTATGATCCAGTACATCAAAGACTTTTCAGCCGGGACCGAAACCAAACCAAAGATCGCAGCCGATCAGCGATCTATCTCTCATGCCCCGTTGTCCGCACCGCTATCGGTCCGGGAGCGCCTTGAATCGTTCTTGAAATACGAGTATCCTCATGTGTGGTTCACATCAACAGATGTGAAGACGCATTACGGGCGCATCTACGACCAGATCAACCTGAGCACGGTCTCCACGTATCTTGCAAGGATGTATAACCGCGGGGTACTTGAACGGCGTGGAAACCGGATGCAGCGGGAGTATCGGGTACAGGAGTCCGAGATACCGGAGCTGACTCTACCGATCATGCAGAGCTCCAACTGATCAGAAGTTGGTGCGTAACAATCTATTTTGTTTGACTATTACGTTTCACAAACAAAAGGTACTTGAACGGGGAGTGTGAATCAGGTTCAATTCAGTTCAGTTTAACAGAGGCAATACAATGAACAAAACAGCAATCCTGATAATGATAATGCTTTGCAGCGTTATCGCGCTCGGATGTATAGGTACGGATACCGACACGAAACCAGACGGCAGCGCCAATGACAGCGCCACTCCGGAAGTGTATAGCGGGACGCTCACGGTACTCCACGCTGGAAGTCTCAAGATTCCGTTTGCAAAACTCGAAGAGGTCTTTGAGGCGGAACATCCGGGTATTGATGTGCAGTGCGAGGCAGCCGGCAGCGCGGCTACCATCAGGAAGGTGACAGAACTTCACAAAGAGGCGGACGTCGTTGCGTCTGCTGATTATTCGCTGATTCCGAGCATGATGTATCCCGAGTACGCTGACTGGTATCTCCAGTTTGCAAGAAACCAGATCGTGCTTGCGTATACGGATAAGAGCAAGTACGCTGACGAGATCAATGCTTCCAACTGGTACGAGATCCTGAGGAGGGATGATGTCAGGTTCGGGTTCTCGAATCCGAACGATGATCCATGCGGATACAGGTCACAGATGACGACCCAGCTTGCAGAGGCGCACTACGGCGACGATATGATCTATGAGGACCTGATCGAGGCGAATTCTGCGCTGGGGATGGTTTATGACGCAGCAAACGGTACGTACACCCTTAACATGCCAGCATCCGAGAGCATCGATCCGTCTGCGAAACTGATGGTCAGGAGCATGGAGATGGAACTTATCGCGGGCCTGGATGCGCAGGAGATCGACTACTACTTCATCTACAGAAGCGTTGCAGAGCAGCATGGTCAGTCGTTTTTGGAACTGCCGGCAGAGATCGATCTCTCCAGCATCGAGTATGCGGAGATGTACAGGACGGTTCAGGTCGTGCAGGCAAACGGCAATCTTGTTACCGGAAAGCCGGTCGTGTACGGGATCACGGTTCCAGAAAGTGCACGAGATCCCGAGATGGGACTTCTATTTGTGAAACTGGTGGTCAGCCCGGAAGGGCAGCAGATATTTGTCGATCGCGGGCAGCCGCCGATCGTG
The DNA here is from genome assembly GCA_030609345.1 of Methanosarcinales archaeon. Next base: position 1,565 of record JAUWCK010000209.1, read on the forward strand.
CCCGCAGTTGGGAGCGGAGAGGTGCCTGATGAGGTGCGGGGGCTGGTGGAGATGGGGTGAAGGGGCGGGTTCTACCGCTTGATGCGTGGAGCTGATACCCCTATCATGAGGAACATCTGTGTAGTCAAGCCGAACACGAAAACGCGATGTTCTGGCTCTGTGTGTAAGTGTGGAGTTTGGTGACTTCGGAAGGGCGTCATGATGTTACGCGGAGGTCGAGGTGGCCCGCGTGGGTGGATACCAGAGGGCATTGCCAAGTTATCTGAAAAATAATTACGGCGGTATGGATATAAGAGTTCGGATATCTCGCACACATTATGTTATGTGACACCGCGTCTAAACAAAATGAGGTACTGCAAGTAATGGAGGAAACAGATGCAGAACTACACCCATCTCCAAGAAACCATATCGAAACTATTCGTAGAAATGAACTATATTGCCATAGCTACAATCATAATCTCAGTAATCGCTATTATAATCAAAGTAGCAAGTTATTTGAGAAATAAAAAATTCCAGGAAATCCAGATTTATGAGTATTCACCAAGAATCCAGATATTGGACGAGCATATTACGTGTGGCAGTCCATCATTAAAAGATGTACCGGCTCTATCGTATCGAGCCGAAATTGAAAACCGCGGATCAAAATCCATCACAATAGACAGTTTATACCTGGACTATGGAGACGAAGTTGATTCGAATAAACGCATGAGGCGTCACATAGGCGGGGAGATGTATTTGAATTCAGGTCAAAGGCACGAATTCGATATCGAAATATCGTGGGCAGATGTGGAACAAATGAAAAAGCACTTTAATATTAACCAATGCTTTTTTTTCTTTAGATTTGTATACCATACCCCCGATGGTTCAATTCAAAAAAACACTCGACCGCTTGGTGATGCAAGAACAATGATCATCCCAAAAGGTGATTGCTTAACTTAAAAAGTAGCTGCTCGCTGCTGAAACCACTGTGTATATAACGCCCGTGCACAGGATGGGCTTTGTTGCATTACACCACAAACCAACCACCCCCTGAATTTACGCAACCACAAACAGAGCGACCCCGCAATGCAAACCCTGACCCCAAAACACGACCGCATGCTCACCGCCTTCCTACTACTCGGTCTCGTGATCCTCGCATTCATATTAACCCCGCTCCTCCACATGGTCTTCGGGCAACTCATCTCCAACCGGTCGGGCTTGATCGAGGTGATCAACGATTCCGCGGTAATCAAATCCATCCTCTTGACGATGTACACGGCACTTGCTGCAACCGCAATAGCATTCGTATTCGGCGTGCCGCTTGCATATTTCCTCGCAAGACGCGACTTTCCGGGGAAGGGTGTGGTCGAGAGCATCATCGATATCCCGATCATCATCCCGCACACGGTGGCAGGTATTGCGCTTCTCACGGTCTTCGGGTCGCATGGATTGATCGGTGACCCCTTATCGTCGATCGTCAGGTTCAGGGATGCGCTCCCCGGAGTCGTGGTTGCGATGCTCTTTGTCTCTGTGCCGTT
>JAUWCK010000148.1 GCA_030609345.1 Methanosarcinales archaeon
TCACATATATCGAGGCACAATCCGTCATCGATTACCCCAACAACCGCCGCATCAAGCCCGGCACCCTCAAAAACCCTCACGCACTCGTCCGCATCCTGCGTTGTCACCACATAGCCGGTTGCAGGGTATATCTTTAACCAGTGGACAAAGTCAACCCCGTCAGGACGGGGTATCGCGGTTATATCGACGCTCGCACCCTTTCTGCTGGTTTCAAGAAGCATCCCAAGCGTCCCGATCGTGCCGGGGTTGCTGATGTCCTTTCCAGCGGTCACAAGATGACGCTCCCCAAGAGTTTGCATGACCATGAACTTCTCGCGGACGCTTGCAGCGGTCTTCATCGTTGTGCTGTCCCACGAATAGATCGAATTCTTCCCGACCCTTCCTTCGAGATCATAAGCGAGAACGATTGCGTCTCCTGCCTCTGCTGTGTCGCTCCTGATGACCGCGTCCCTCTTTGCGATGCCGATGATGGCAACCGAGCTTGAGGTGTACGGCGTGTCCGGATGCAGATGCCCGCCGACCATCGGGACGCCGAACTTGGCGACCCCGTCCCTGATCCCGCGGACCAGTTCGGCTAATGTCTCTTTGTTGTCGGTTGCGAGTATGTTGACCATGCCTATCGGGCGCCCGCCCATCGCGGAGATGTCGTTTACGTTCACAAGGACTGCGCCGTATCCTGCCCACCATGGATCCCCGAGCATCGCACTCCATATCCCATCCGCTGCAAAGAGCAGCACATCGTCCCCGCCGATGTCGATGATCGCAGCGTCATCGCCGATATCCGCGATGCAGTCCGTGTACTCGGATCGCACGGTTCCAAGGATCTCTGCGATGTCCGCGATCGACTTTTTCCGTGTCACGCCTTCGAAGTTCCTGATTTCCGAAGCGATTGCCTCAAGGTTCATTATGATCTGGCTTGCGGTGGGATATAATAAAGGTGTGGGCAGCATCCGGTTTGTACGATCGACACCTTTAAATGATATTGCGGCGGAAAGATTCTTTACCTTTGCGATAGTTATGCGGGGGTAGCCAAGCGGTCAAAGGCGGCAGACTCAAGATCTGTTCTCGAAGGAGTTCACGGGTTCGAATCCCTTCCCCCGCATTCATGGGTTCGTACATCTCGATTTAGCAGTGGATACACGCCATATAAGACTCTCGATCCTGCTTGCCACCCACCTACCCGTTTACATCAGACGTCACAGCTTACGTTAGAGACTGAGAAGTTTTATAAGGATATCCTGAATACTTAAATAAAGGAGGTCTAAAAGATGCAGATGGTCAAATCTTCGGTGGCAGGAGATATGATAACACGGCTCACGCACATCCAGAAAGAGATTGGGGATCTGGTTGAGGACGTTGAGATTCTAAGCGATGAGAATCTGATGAGAGCTATTGAAGAGAGCGAGAAGGACTTTGAGAAGGGTAGATATTACACCCTCAAAACAGATGAAGATATAGATGAGTTCTTCAGGGATTTGGAGGAAGAATGACTCGGATAGAGTTATCTGAGAAGTTTAAGAACCAGATTAAGAAAATAAAAGATGAAACGGTAATAGACCGGGTTAAAAAGGAGTTTAAAGCACTGCTGGAAGATCCAACTATTGGAAAGCCACTCAGATACTCGTTGAAAGGGTTCAGATCGGTAAGAATCGGAAAGTATAGGTTGATCTATGCGATAAAGGGGGATGTGGTAAAGATATATGCGTTTGAACATAGGAAAGGGGTTTACAAAGGATAGTTCAAAAGTACTTGTTGTGCGTTTGTAAGACGATTTTTCCAGTCATGGAGCATTGAGTGGAAACTGACTCGTATCTACAGGATTTGAATGGAAACTGACGCGGGGGATCGAGTGGATGCCGCTCAAAAAGAGTTATCAGCAGCGGAGGCGTGTGAACCATACCCCATCTTCTTTCTTTTTTGCGTACCTAATCGGGCACACCTTCTACACCACAACCGATTCCCCGGTCATCTCAGCGGGTTTCGGCACGCCAAGCATCTCAAGCATCGTAGGCGCGATATCTGCGAGTTTCCCGTCCCTGACACCGACCGCATGGTCCGTGACCAGTATCAGCGGCACAGGATTCGTTGTATGCGCAGTATGCGGCGTGCCATCCTCAGCGACTATCTTCTCGGCATTGCCGTGATCTGCCGTGATGATCGCAGACCCTCCAACCTTCAGAACTGCATCGATGACCCTGCCAACGCAGGTATCGACCGTTTCCACTGCTTGCACGGCAGCATCGAAGATGCCGGTGTGCCCGACCATGTCGCAGTTTGCATAGTTAAGAATGATCGCATCGTACGACCCGATCCTCTCGATCACGGCATCGGTGACCTCATAAGCACTCATCTCTGGCTTTAAGTCGTACGTTGCCACTTTCGGAGACTGTATCAGGCAGCGATCCTCGCCCGGATTCGGAGTCTCTATGCCGCCACTAAAGAAGAACGTGACATGCGCATACTTTTCAGTCTCCGCAATCCGCAGTTGCGTAAGCCCATGCTTTGATAAGACCTCGCCAAGCGTATTCTTGATCGCTTCCGGCGCAAACGCAACCGGCGCATCGATGGTTGCGTCATACTCGGTCATACACACGAAACAGAGGTTACCTAACTTGCGGCGCTTGAAATGACTGAAATCATCGTCCACGAACGCACGGGTGATCTGGCGGGCGCGATCCGGTCTGAAGTTAAAGAAGATGACCGAATCGTTATCCGAGATCGGGATGTGGTCATTCACGACTGTTGGCAGCACGAACTCATCGGTCTCGCCTCGTGCGTATGCATTCTGCACGGCATCGGACGCACTCTCTGCGGGTATGCCCTCGCCTGAAACAAGGGCACGATACGCTTTCTCTATCCGGTCCCAGCGGTTGTCACGGTCCATTGCATAGTATCTGCCCATCACTGTGCCCACACGGAATCCATCGATCGTGCCATCGACCGCGTTGATATATTTAAGAGCGCTTTTGGGCGGCACATCCCTGCCGTCGAGAAACGCATGTACCTGTGTGCGCACCCCCGCTGCTGACGCCATCTCCAGAAGAGTGAGGAGGTGTGTGATGTGGCTATGCACGCCGCCGTCCGAGAGAAGCCCGAGCAGGTGCAGGCAGGAACCGTGCGTCTTTGCGTGTTCGATCACCTTTCGTAGAACCGGATTTTTAAAGAACGTTTCATCAGATATTGCCCTGTTTATGCGGGTCAAATCCTGATACACGATCCTTCCGGCGCCGATGTTCAGGTGTCCTACCTCGGAGTTCCCCATCTGCCCCTCAGGAAGCCCGACCGCCTCGCCTGATGCCTGCAGGATGCATGTCGGGTATTCTTTGCGCAGGCGATCGAGATTGGGCGTGTTTGCGTGAGCGATCGCATTACCGCCGGTCGGCTCGGCAAGCCCGAATCCGTCAAGGATGATTAAGATCAGCATTTCATTTCCGTTCTCCGTATCTCTTTGCCGCAACATAGATCCCTAAAAGCGCGATCACAATAGCGCCCACGATCGAGAGTATGAGGTACTGGATGCCATAACCCTGCTGATACTCTGTGGTTGTGAGGATGTACGCGCTTGCAGCCCATAGAAGGAGTCCGGCGGAAATGACGAAGAACGGGAATGCCCACGCCCTCCCGATGGCTCTCCCTTCGAGGCGCAGATCAACGATCTTCCCGAAGCCGAGGAACAATCCGGCAGCCACATACCACCAGGCCGATGCCTGCACGAAGATCATGGCTAATATGACATATCCCGGAAAAATATCTCCTGCGATACCTTCCCAGCAGGAATTTGCCCCCTGCACGGTTGCGATGATTCCGATTATGATCGCTGCGAGATATGTGATGAAACTGATCTTGCCCCGGTACAGGGACTCGGTTGCGGTTTCACGGTACCGGTCTATGGACGATCCGACACCAAAACCATTGTACAGGAGATACGTCCCGACAACCCCGAGAATGCCTGCAACCGCAAGTTC
>JAUWCK010000262.1 GCA_030609345.1 Methanosarcinales archaeon
GTTGCAGAAGCACTACACGATCACAGCGATGCTTTGCGGGACTATGGGGCGCGCCGCTGCCATCGACGCTTTCCTTGAGAACCGGGTCGATATCAGCACAAACATGCGTCCAAGCGCGACAATCGAATCTCTTTCATGGACCGATGCCGTCATATTGTTAAATCGCGGAAAAACCATCGATAGCGGGATTGCATTTGGCAGGATCGTTGTATCGCGTACGAAGCCGGAGGTGCCAATCATCCAGATCGAATGCCAGGTGAGAAACGGCGCGGTTGTCCCGTGGAATGGCGCGACAGCGTGGGCAGAAGCGATCGCTGGGATCATGGGTCTTCCGATCCGGATGCCTGCGCCTGCACAGAATGTCCGGCTGGTGCGCACCGGTGATGGGCTGATGCACCGGCGCATTCACAACGTCATGCCTGGAGAGACCATCCGGATCAACGGGATCGTTGTCGGAACCGCGGTATCAAGAGATGTCGAGATCGTTGTAGGCGATTGCCGGATCGTGGACATCGTCGGCGCAAGGATAAAGGAGCATGGCATCGAGAAACTCGAAAGAATCAATCTTAAAAGCGCGCTTGTGAGAACCGGCTCGATCAGGCGGACGAAACACAAGGTGAGGGTCGGCAGGGTGGACGCGAAAAGGAAGAGCGGCGATCTGCGGGTTGTGCTGATCGATCACGATGCCGAATCCACATTCGAACTTGCTGAAGATGCGGATATTGCGGTCACGGTTGGGGATGATACGACCGCTATTGCTGGCGACCTCCTCTGCCGGCTCGGCATCCCTGTAATCGGCATCACAGACATGGATCTCGACGGCGTGCTCTCTGATACAAACATCCTTCCCGGGTCCGTCGTATTAAGAGTCAAACCCGGATATGATGACATCGTTGGGGATATGGTGCGGGACCGACTATTTGGCGGCACCGGGCAGAAGATGGTGGCGCAGTCGGTTGAATCTGTGCGAGAGCAGGTGGTTGGGATTGCGGGAGCGCGACTGGTCGAGGTTGTCGAGTATTGATTCGATCAGAAATCGAGGATGTTGCGTCGTCCATTGTTGTGCAGTCGTGTTAATATGAGTTTATATTCCATGCAGCGTCTTGAAATCGAGTCTTTTTATTATTTTCTGGAAATACCAGAATCTCTTGTGATATGAGTTCGTGTGGAGTTACCTATTCGTGTCTGCACAAATACCGCGAATCGAACACAGAGGTGCTTGGCGTCCGAACGATGCGCGATCACATCGGCATCGTTGCGATCGGCGGGACGAACCCGATGGCAGCGGTGCAGGAGCAAGGCATCCCGATCCGCACACAAGCGCTCTCGGAACTGATCGACATCGATGAGATGGAGATGGTGTGAGACTTAAGACTCTATTGCCATGACGATTTAATTTGTGGACATGATGCGAGGTATGCGCCAGCATCGGCACAGTATAGTGCCAGTGCAGTGTAATCGAGCGTCACAAAAATCCTGTGTGCATTCGCTGAAAAATTAGAGTTGCAACGATTGGCGAGAATCATGATATTCCCCGGCTTTTCAAGAGTGCTTTCTCAGGAAGGTTTTATATAGGTTGAGTACTCACATCCGCTGCATGAAGCGTGGAGAACTTCATCATGATGGGCACGTATCATTTTTGACTGATCGTGTAGTGATGACACCGAAGCAACAGCGAGTGATTCTGGTTGGAGATGATCGCGCTTCAGGGCATGGGATTATTTGTAAGACCTGTAAAGAGATGCACATCGGGACGCAGGAATCGTATATGCGGAGGGACGAATCGTTATGCACAAGCATTGTACTTAAGTGTGGGGTATAATGACTTATGTACGGAGGTAAAAAATATGGCAGAAGAAATATCATTAGAGGAATACAAAAAAGCATACAGGGAAATGATGGCAGAGAATGAGAAAAGGGATTTTCTAATTCATCTGGTAGTGTACGTGTTGGTTAACGCTATGTTGATAGCTATTAACTTCATATATTCTCCAGATGCCATTTGGTTCTTTTATCCTCTTTTAGGTTGGGGAATTGGAATAACAGCACACTACCTGGAGGCTGTCCGCTGGATAGAGAGTGGCCTTAAAAAGAAAGAAGCGGAAGCAGAGTATAGAGCAAGAGAATCTATAACCCAAGTTTCCCACCCAAAAATCAAAACCGCCATCGTACGGCAGCATGCCTCTAAAATTTCCGCTATTTCTTGGTCGTAGCCTTCTTCATCTGATTCCCATCGACTTTAGATAGCCCCTCCTCACAACGTTCTCGCT
>JAUWCK010000059.1 GCA_030609345.1 Methanosarcinales archaeon
GGTTTTCCGATTTCGGGATTTTCTAATATTTTTTTGATTTGATTTTTAACTCGCTCTTTAACAGAAGCATCTTTTATTTTATGTATCTTCTTTAAAAAATTGGGTTTATGCTCTACCTCTAACATTTTTCCAGCTCTTCAAGAAATTTGTCAGCAGGCAGGGAAACAAATTCCCCTCTTTCATAACTCTGCCAGGCTTCTTCTGTTTTTTTAGCAAAAGCAAGATCCTCTTCGAAGTTCTTACCTAAATCGCTTACTTTTTTCAAGATCAATTGTTTTCCGCTCTTGATTATGACAAGTTTCTCCCCTTTACTAAAATCACCTCTCATTTCCGAAGGAATCACTATTTGCCCTTTGGAACTGAGTTTTGTTATTGCAACATTTATCATTTCGATTACCTCGCTGTATGTAAGACTCGCCTTACAATGTACATAAATCTTTTTGAGGTTTTCATTTTCATTGGACTTTCCGATAAGTCACGCATCCCACATCCCTTCGTCCACGCGACCTCCGCGCACAAACGGCAACATCACAAAGCCCCAACCACGCCACGCCGTGTTAAAACATGGCGCATCCCTTAGCCGTAGGATGGGTATTTGTTTTATGGATTACGTTATTTCAAGTGTTTTATATATAACATTTATAGCATAAATGAACTTTTGCGAAGCAAAACCAAAACTTAAAGCGAGAGTAAGCGAACTTTTATGTTTCTGAGTTAAGTTTAAGATTTGAAAGTTCTTTACTGGCAAAATATATGAGAAGTATCAAAAGAGTATATATAAAAATGATTATCCCCATATTTAAAAAAATAAATACGGCAATTAATTTAATCAATTTTCCATCCCCCGCATTTATTGTAAAAAAACCTATAAATAATAAAACCGAAGATACGAAAAACCACATAGCAAAGCTTTCATACTTATTTTTTAAAGCAGCTGCAAAGACAAGTGGCAACCCGCATAATGTCATAATCTCTATCAGACTACCTTCACCAAGTAGTTCTATTAAAACATCATCAAAACCATATACGACTAACCAAGCTGTGGAAAATAGTAAAAAACTTACACATTTGTTCTTAAGAATAGGAATTTTTTTAATTATTGGGTCTTTCATTAGTCACCAAACCCCGGACTTAAGCCCAATGCCCATACATAGCGATTCCACGTTCATCATACCGTCTGCTCCGGCAAGTTCACTGGTATAAACCAACAACGATACCACAATCCCGCCATGCAAAGCAGATCGTCCCATGCATTGTTGGTAGCATCACCATGATACTTAAACCTGATTGACCTCTATGCACCCCCAACCGGTTTCACCCACTCACGACTTAAAATAATCCTTGACCATCCCCACCACGATCCGGTTCAGCAGAAGCAACCCTATCAGGTTGGGAAGTGCCATCAGGGCATTGTTGATATCCGCAAACAGCCAGATAGCCTCAAGGCAGACATCCGCATTCGGAAGGTCTACCACACCCGCACCCACAACGATTCCCACCAGAAATACGAAATAATACACCGCAATGGAAAACCTGTAGAATATGACATCTTCTGACACCTTTTTCACAAAGTATGAGAGGCACTGCTTGCCATAGAACGACCATGTCAGAATGGTTGTGAAGGCAAAAAGCACCATAGCAAGAGTTATCACCAGATCGCCGGCGTATCCTATCTCTGAGTTGAATGCATGGATGCTCAAGCGAGTACTGGTCTTGCCAGTCGCCCATGCTCCTGTGGATACGATGACCAGACCGGTCATGGTGCAGACCACGAGGGTATCGATGAATGGACCAAGCATGCCTATCAATCCCTGCCTGACGCTTTGCAGGGTCTTTGCAGTGGCATGTGCCATGGGCGCGCTTCCGAGACCCGCTTCATTGGAAAAGACGCCTCTTGCGATACCAAACCGCATGGTATGAGCAACAGTAGCCCCTGCAAACCCGCCGACTGCAGCCTGTCCTGATACGGCGCTCTCGATTATCAGCAAAAAAGCCCCTGGCACCTCTTCAAAGTTTAATACCAGAACAACCATGGCTACTGAAGTGTAAATAACTGCCATGAACGGCACCAGGTTTCCGGCTACATGCCCGACTCTCTTAATCCCGCCGATAACGACGATCCCCACCGCCAGTGCCAGGAGTAAGCCAGTAACAATCCCTGGGATGTGAAACGTGTCATTCAGTGCAAGGGACACAGAGTTCGCCTGCGCCATATTGCCCCCGCCAATCGATGAAAATGCGCCAGCTGCGGCGAAAGTCATGCCCAGAACCAGTCCCAATCGCGGGTTTTTAAGCCCGCGCTCAAGATAATAGAATGGTCCGCCTATCATGGTGCCGTCAGGCAGTTCTTCCCTAAAATGCAGGGCAAGTGTGCATTCAGCGAACTTTGTTGTCATTCCCAGTATGGCTGTCAGCCACATCCAGAAGATCGCGCCAGGACCGCCCAGTGAGATTGCGGTGGCGACACCTGCGATATTACCCGTGCCGATGGTTCCTGAAAGCGTGGTCATCAAAGCGCGAAATGGCGATATGTCGCCCTTGCCCTCTTCTTTACGTTCAAGCATGAGGCGGAGGGTGTACGCCAGTTTACGTGCCTGAATCCCTCGTAACCTGAAAGTAAGGAATATGCCGGTCCCGATGAGCAGAGCCATCATGAACGGATCCCAGACAGTATCACTTGCTGCGCTGAGAATCTGGTGCAGGGTCATTAGAGATACCACTCTCGCGGAAGTTTAAATCCTTGTTTACTCAGCAATTACAGTTATGCACTTCATCCATCCGGATAGATGAGCGTGGTCATGCGCTTAACTCAGCTATGCGCCAATCGTAAATTGAGTTCTTCCAATGCGGAAGTCGCGGATACCATGAAAGTCTGAAATCAGCGTTAATCTGTGGCTATATATACCTTGAGTTTGTTACATTAATAAAACACCCCAATTTCCAACACCGGACAAAAAGGAGGATCTGATGCCATGGACATAAGCCAGACAATCTTTGAGGAATACACTGACGATCTCGGACCTGAGAAGATAATCCATATCTACGAACCCGTCACAAAATTAAGAGCGATCGTGGTGATTGACAACGTCGCCGCAGGACCTGCCATTGGTGGCGTCCGGATGGCTCCGGATCTCACCACAACAGAGATAAAGCGACTCGCAAGGGCGATGACACTCAAGAATGCTGCGGCAGGGCTTCCGCACGGAGGCGCTAAAGCCGGAATCATCGCGGATCCGAAGACTGGGGATAAAGAGCATCTCATACGGACGTTCGCAAGAGCGATCGAATCTCTTCACGATTACATACCAGGTCCGGATATGGGCACCGACGAATCCTGCATGGCGTATATATTCGATGAAATAAAGCGGTCGGTCGGTCTTCCGAGAGTGCTTAGCGGAATCCCTCTCGATGAGATTGGGGCAACCGGCTTCGGGATCGCAGAATGTGCAGAAGTTGCGAAGGAGTACATAGATCTGGATTTGAATGGCGCAAGACTCGTTGTTGAGGGTTTCGGGAACGTGGGCAATAATGCGGCGCGATTTCTCGAAGAGAAGGGCGTATGCCTTGTGGCTGCGAGCGATACGAGCGGAACTGTGTATAATAAGGAGGGGATCGATGTTTCGGGATTGATACGGGTGAAGGAAGAGAAAGGGTCTGTCATCTATTATGAGGACGCGGAAAAGCTGAAGACAGGAGATCTCCCGAAGATACCGGGCGATATATTCGTTCCTGCTGCAAGACCTGACGTCATCGATGAGGGAAATGTCGGCACACTTGATACAAAGCTCGTAATCCAGGGTGCGAATATTGCGATAACGCTCGGTGCCGAGAAGGCGCTTCACAAGAGGGGTGTTCTATCAGTCCCCGACTTCATAGCAAATGCGGGCGGTGTCATCGCGGCTGCGGTCGAGTACAGGCACGGGAGCGAGAAAGAGGCTTTTTCCGAAATCAAGAGTAAAATAAGAGCGAACACAAAGACAATCCTCGATAAAACGTACAGCGAGGGATTGTATCCGCGGGATGCCGCTGAAATGATCGCAAAGGAACGGGTACTCTCTGCGATGAGATATCGCAGATGCATATAACATCTGACCTCATAACATCATGCTCTCAAAGATCCTTGAACCGGATTCGATTGCAGTGATCGGCGCATCCTCGAATCGTGAAAAATGGGGATACCGGATATTAGATAACATCATCTCGGGAGGGTACGCAGGATCGGTTTATCCGGTGAACCCAAACGAAGGCGAGGTTCTGGGGATGAGATGCTATCCAACGGTCCTCGACCTCCCCCGCAGAGTTGATCTCGGCATAATTGTTCTTCCTGCAGAGATTGTCCCCGCGGTTCTGGAGGAATGCGGGAGAAAAGGCGCCCGGGGCATCGTGATCGTATCAGCGGGTTTCAGCGAGATTGGGAACAGTGAACTTGAGAATAAGATCCGCGATATTGCGAGGAACTATGACATGCGGATGATCGGTCCGAACACGTTCGGTTTCATCAACACGCATCTGAACCTGAATGCGAGCATCATCCCGCAGATGCCAGAGAAAGGTGGAATCTCGTTTGTGACCCAGAGCGGAACATTTGGGCTTGCGCTTGTAGACTGGGCGGCAAGCCAGCAGATGGGGCTTCACCTCGTTGTCGGAGTCGGGAACAAGGCAGACGTCGATGATTCCGACATTCTTGCGTATCTGAGTGCTGATCGGCACACAAAAACGATCATGATGTATATCGAGGGGATAGAGCGGGGAAGGCGATTCATCGATGTCGCAAGCAGGATCAGAAAGCCGGTAATCGCGCTAAAGACCGGTGGATCGCGGGCAGGAAGTAAGGCGGCATTGTCGCACACAGGATCTCTTGCCGGCACCGACCGGATCTATGATGGGGCATTTAAGCAGGCTGGGGTCATCCGTGCAGGGACGATCGAGGAGCTGTTTGATTCTGCGCTTGCGCTCTCGATATCTCCGCCCGCGGATGACGGCATCGGGATCATCTCAAACGGCGGTGGTGCTGCAATTCTCGCAGCAGATCTATGTGAAGACCTCGGGCTTCATCTCCCGGACCTGTCAGATGATACGGTTCGGATGCTGGCAGGAGTGCTTCCGGCGATTGCAACGCCTGCGAATCCTCTGGATACGGCAGGGGACGGCAGCTACGAGATGCTCAGGGGTGTTACGGATATCCTGCTCTCTGATCGGAGTATAAACGTTCTTTTGGTGATATATGTCCATGCAGGGATGGTGGATCCGTGCCTGCCGGCAGAGGCAGTGATCGATGCGAGAAGGGGATGCGATAAACCGGTGATAACATCATGGATCGGTGGAAAAGGTCTTGGGACAGCGGTAAAACTACTGGAAGAGAATAGAATACCAAACTATCCGCTGCCAGAGCGTGCGGTAGCCGCACTTAATAATCTGGTGCGTTACAAAAGGATTTTGCAGAAGAGATGAAGATACTAACCGAACACGAATCGAAAAAACTGCTGGCAGAGTACGGGATACCAGTAACAAGGGAAGCTGTGGCAAGGAGCAAGGGGGATGCGCTTCTGCTTGCACGCGAGATCGGGTTTCCTGTTGCAATGAAGATCTCATCTCCGGATATCGCGCACAAGAACGCTGCCGGATGCGTTCTTCTCGATGTGGGGGAGCAGGATGTGGACGCTGCATTCGAGACGATCGTTGCGAATGCGAAGAAACACGCTCCGAACGCAAGAATCGATGGAGTCCTCGTCCAGAAGATGGTGCCGCGTGGAACCGAGATCATAATCGGGATAAAATGTGATTCGCAGTTCGGTCATGCTGTGATGTTCGGGCTCGGCGGGGTCTTTGTTGAGGTGCTCGACGATGTCTCGTTTCGGATAGTTCCTTTGAAGGAGCGGGATGCGATCGAGATGACCAAGGAGATCAGGGGGCACTCGATTTTGGCTGGATGCGACGTGGGAGCGATAGTTGATACAATACTCAAGGTCTCTGCGATGACTGCAAAGGAGAACATACTCGAACTCGATATAAACCCGCTCATCGCGTGTGAAAGGGGTGTGGTGGCTGTGGATGCGCGTGTGATATTTAGGGGTTGATCGAATTGCTCGAGTAACGTGTGGCAGGCAGATATCCCTCAATCTGTGTAATCTGTGCAAATCAGTGGCTGGTACGGGTTTTTAGCCACAGATTAACATTGATTTCACTGATTTTATCCATATGTTAATGAGCATGTACGGTTGATCGATTAATTAACTTGATGAGAGACAAGATCACACCACAATGACCGAAACAGACGAAACAGACGAAACAGACTCGATACGACACAGGATCATGATCATGAGCGGCAAGGGCGGCGTCGGCAAGACCACGGTTGCGGTCAATCTTGCGCTCAGGCTGGTCGAGAACCGGAAGAACGTCGGATTGCTCGATGCCGACATCACAGGACCCAACATACCAAAGATGCTAAATATCGAGGATGAACTCCCGTCGGTGGACGAGGAGCTTCTGATACCAGTGTACTTGCCACTCGGGTGCGATCACGGGCTTTCTGTCATGTCAATGGCTTTTATGATCGAAAAAGACGCTGCTGTGCCGTGGCACGGTCCGCTCAGAACAGAATTTATACGGCGGTTCATCGAGGAGATACGGTGGGATCAGATGGGCGCGCTCGACTACCTGCTGATTGATCTCCCTCCCGGAACCGGCGACGAACCGATGAGTATTGCAGAGCTCATGGATGTCGATGGTGCGATCATCGTCACCACGCCTCAGGATGTTGCGCTCCTCGATACGAGGAAGGCGGTAAACATGGCACGGTACCTGGAGATTCCGGTCATCGGGATCATCGAGAACATGAGCGGCTT
>JAUWCK010000025.1 GCA_030609345.1 Methanosarcinales archaeon
ACCCAACTGTTCGGCTCGCTCTTTGATCTCCGGGAATTTGACTACGTCACACTGCATCCCGATGTCGTGCAGGTAAATACCAGCCAAGAGCAGGTACATTTCTTGCTCCGAAAGGTTCCGGCCATCATTAGCATCGAGCAATTTAGCAGCAAAGCCCGCTACTCGTTCGCTATGCTTAATGCCGTGATCGGTATAATCTTGTATGATGCGCGGCGCATCGGTAGCCCAAATATCCTCCACTGCCTCACGAATCATCTCAAGATTACTGCGCAGGCGATCGTCAGTAACACAATTCAGAAGTTTTTTCTCGATGTCAGTAAACTTTGCCATGACTAAATCACCCGATGGATTAACAGGGTTTATGTTGATGTAATATCGATATAATACTTTGCTTTGTAACTTCTCTACGCATGTTTTTCGATATTTCGTATATCGCCCTTGCGAAACCACCTGAGCGAGTGTTCCGATCTCGTCCGATAAGGTTAAGGCTTGCACCAAGCACGACATTGGCTGCAATCACAGCAACGTCAATGATGGTGACATGAGCAGTTAAGCGCAGATCGCCATCATGACACTTCTTATGCTTTTTATGAACACATCATGTTATCCAGAGTGGGTTTCTGTTGCGCACCACAAATAGTCGAGATAATACCGTTACAGCACTCATCCATTCCTGAGCGACTCGATCTCCTCTTCTCCGCGTATCCGCAGGAGAAACGTACCGTAACACGGCTTGGTATACGGAAAGATCACATCATCACCGTCAACCCCGATTGATATTGGTGGAACGCCGATCAGATAGACATCAAACATCCTGTAGCCGGGCTTTACCTGATAAACTTCCTTAAAATTGTTCTTAATGTATTCCCTACACTCCTTAAATGTCGTATTCTTAAGGATGACCTCGTATTTCATCTGTTCTATGCATCCCATGCCATCACCCGATCTATGCGCTTCTTCAGTGGAACCAGGTTGTGACCGGTTTTAACAACTATCTTCTCGCATTCAAAATCGATCATCGACGCAAGCGCATCCGCATTGCTTCCAAAGACGATCGCAAAGAGTTTTGCATCCGATATGCTGCTCAAGGTGGAGAGGTACGATATTCCGGCATCGTTACGCACAAATACGAAACAGAGATCGAAGTCCACCTTCTTTTCAGCGAGATCTTCTATGCAAGAGTCCAGATCTGCCGTTTTTCGAACGTAATTCGCTTCCGGATCGGACACCTTCAGAAGAGCGATAGCAGATCTGGTCCCCGCGACTGTCACGTCGATACCATCTCTTTTGAGTCTGTTTGCAAGATAGAGTGCAATTGCTGTCTGGACTGGAGATTCCGGGCATCCCAGCAGGAAGAGTGCGTTACTCATATCCATTCACCCCAAGTTGCCTCCACGATCCTTGATGCAGTATGATCCGGTCGGGGTGGGTATAAACCGTGAACCTGTTCCCCCTTGCAAAGCCTATCAGCGTCACTCCTGCCAGATCCGCCGTGCGAATTCCCTTATCTGTCGGGGCAGATCTCGATATCACGATCGGGATGCCGGCATTGGCGGCTTTCGATACCATCGCTGCCGGTTGTCTGCCGCTGCATCCGAGAACGCACGTGGATAGATCGATATTCTTAAGAATGGCGTATCCGACTACCTTATCTACCGTATTATGCCTTCCTATGTCCTCGCTCCTTGCAATCAGTCTTCTATCAGAGAAAAGAACAGAACAGTGCGTCCCTCCGGTTCTTTCCCAGATTTCAGAGATGATCGAATCCATGATCTCAGAAATATGCTCTTTTTCGATTGTAACGGAAGATTCGGTCGTGCACTTCTCGTCTGACACCTCTGCGTACACACGTATCTTATCCCCTGATACCTGCACGCCGGAAACGCCGGATGCGAGCCCTTCGCAGATGACATGACCTGCCCCCAGTTCCTCGAGTTGGGACGGACTTGCGATCAACTCACCGATGAACTCGTTGTTTAAGTATAACTGAAAAGATTCCTCGATGCAGACGTCATCGATGGTCTCTGTCACGCAATCAGGGTGCACGCGAATTGCCGAAGATTTGCGGATGCTCATCCCGTCTCCTTCTCCACTCCATCGACCCATCTCCCACCGTCCTCTGACAGTTCCTTCTTCCATATCTGCACCCGTTCTTTCAGCTCGTCGATCACATACTCACATGCAGCAAACGCATCCTTCCGGTGCGGGGCGCCGCACACGATGAGCAGTATGTTATCGCTCACCGCAAGCGATCCTGTGCGGTGGATGATGTCAAGAGAGGTCAGATCGAACTGCCCGAGTGCCTCGTCTCGTATCTGCCCGAGTTCCTGCATGGCGAGTTCAGTATACGCCTCGATCTCCATGCCGACGATCTCGTCGTCCCGCACTATGCCAAGGAATGTGACGACCGCGCCTGCATCAGGGTGCTTCGCCCTCCCGATCAGCTCACCGATCTTGAAATCCTCTTCTGTAATCTTAATCATCCTAACCACCTGCCACCGGCGGGAATATCGCAACCTCGTCGCCATCCGCAAGTTCGGTCTTAATTCCGCTTAAGGACTGGATATACCTCCCGTTTACCAGTATGTTCACATACTTCTTGAGCATACCGGATTCGTCGAATATCATGTCATGCGAGCCGTGCGGTGCGCACAACCCGGTGAGCAGATCCATCACGGTGGCTTTTCCATCCAGTTCGACGTTCAGTTCCTTTCCGAATGCCTCCCTGAATCTTGCGAATGCTTTTACCTTGATCATCATTCCGTGACCGCGTTTATGTCCCTAATCCTCTTCAATGCCTCGATCGCATCCTCCTTCTTCAGATCCCTCCGCTCCGTTTCGATAAACCTCCTGAAACGCTTGAGCGCGTCATAATCTATTACACCTCCCGCAGCATCGAGTATCCGGAGTATGTCCTGTAGGGATCTTACGATCTTCAGAACCTTCTCGCAGGCATCTCTGTTATCGCCCTCAACATCGTAACATACGCATTCGTATGCGCCGTGCGGAGTGCAGGGTCTTTCAGGTTTTCGTGCTTCTTTGAGTGTCTGCCCTTCGCGTATTTGCGCCGGGTAGTTCTTCGGGCATTGCCGATCCACCAGTCTCCATCTCGTTCAAACACTGCTGCAAATTTATTCATGATCGAACGCCCCTGTATAGCTATGTGATTGCGCGTGACACTGCACCATACTCTCTGTTCTTATGCATCCGGGGGCGATGTTGATAATCGAGCATCTTCTGCAAACAATGGGACCGCTGCGATTTGAACGCAGGTGTCGGCGTCCCGGACGCCGAAGGATGGACCAAGCTACCTCACGGTCCCTCGATGACGATCAATAATACGGCGAGAACGCATCAACCAGTTCGACATGGGTCAGGAGCATCCTCCGGCAGCAGTACCGCTCGATTCCGAGATCGTCCATGACCTTTGCCGGATCTTCCAGTTCTGTGCGCTTCTTGTACTCCATCCATGCGCTGGATATGACTTTTCCGCAGGTGAAACAACGAACAGGGATCATAAAGGATCACCGGTAAGACTTCTGTCTCCGCGCTCTGGCACCGCGACCGCCAAACTTCTTTGTCTCCTTGGTTCTCGGATCGCTGACCAGCAGATTCCGGTCATAATCGATGAACGTCTGTTTGAGCGACGGATCGTTCGTCCATGCCAGGAGTCCGCGGGCGATCGCTGTTCTTCCGGCATCCGCCTGCCCCATAATGCCGCCACCGCGTATATCGACACGGATGTCGATGCCATTGGCAACATCGCCAGCGAGCATGAGCGGCTCCTGCATCTTGAGTCTTGCAAGTTCCGGCTCCCAGATCTCAAGCGGCTTCTTGTTGATGCGTACCTGCCCTTTGCCTTCCGAGATGGTTGCCCGGGCAACTGCGGTCTTCTTCTTGCCTGATGAATTGATGACACTGTTCATTCGATATTGGTATTTCCGGTTACGTGATATAAAGATATCCCAGTGCACAGGGCAATCCAAATCCAACCTGCCCTGATAACTTTGCGCCCACCCCAGCCAGCACGAGATTTATCCCTTCGGCAGCACGATGTGAAAAATCGTTCCGGTGCCGACCTCGCTCTCGACCCAGATCACGCCACCGTGCGCCTCGACGATACCTTTCACGATCGAGAGGCCGAGCCCTGAGGTGCCTGTCGTGTGCTGCATCGAACCTTTCAGTTCATAAAACGGTATGAAGATGTTCTCAAGTTCGCTTTCGGGGATGCCGATACCGGTATCGCTGACACGGATATGCACATCGCCCACCTGATACTCGGCACTGATCTCGATGGTTCCATGTTCCGGAGTGAATCGTGCCGCATCGTCGAGCAGGTGCCGCAGCGCATAAGCAATCCTTGCCCAGTCGCAGGACAGTATTATGTTACCAGGAACGTTCACCACAATCTCATGTCCTTTCGAATCGGCAAGTGGTTTTATGAGCCGGACCGCCTCATCCACCAGATATATGAGCGATGAGTTCTCTTTCACGAGATGCAACTGCCTCGATTGGATATCCGACAAGTTCAGCAGGTCGTTTATCAGACCAATAAGGCGATCCGTATTCCGGTTCATGATCTTTAATTTTGAAGTCTGCAGATCTGTGAACTCGCCAAGTGTGCCGTCGAGCGCAAGTTCGAGATAGCCCTTGAGCGTGGTGAGCGGGGTCCGCAGTTCATGGGATGCTATACTGATGAACTTGGATTTCAGCCGATCCAGTTCCTTAAGTTCCGCATTCACGCGTTCCAGTTCTACAGTCTTCTCCTCGACCACATCGGTATTCTCCTTGAGAACGTCTGTCATCCGGTTGAATGCAACCGCAAGTTCCCCGATCTCATCATCGCGTCCCGTGTTCACGCGCTTTGTGAGGTCTCCGTCCGCAATCGCCCCTGCGGTGTGCGCAAGTTCGGAGATGGGCGCGGATATACTGCGCGCGAGGACGCCTGCTATAACAAGGGCGAGCAGGATTGCAACAGCAACGGTGCCGACGGAATGGATGCCGATCGCGGTCGCAAGTCCGAGCGACAGCAGTGAGACGAAGACAAACCAGATGACCAACTTCCGGTAGATGGTGAACCCCATTGCATATATGATTGATCCGATTGATATTAAACATTTATGAGGCGGTTTCGGAGGTTCCGAAAGTGTGGAGCCGTCTTCTCAACTCGTATACTCAGCATTGATCCGCACGTATTCGCATGTCAGATCGCAGCCCCATGCAACCGCCTCGCAAGCACCAAGCCCAAGATCCACAGCAATCTCGATATCCGTTCCAGTCATATCCACGACAGCACCATCGACGATCCTGCCGTGATCAACGACAGTCACACCAGAGATCGCAAGCGTGATCCGGTCAGGATCAAGATCAGCACCCGAATACCCGGCAGCAGCGATCACCCGCCCCCAGTTCGGATCTTCCCCGTGGACCGCGGTTTTGACAAGCGGCGACCTGACGATTGCTTTCGCTGCCCATTTTGCATCCTCGCCAGTCTTTGCGCCGGTAACCCTCGCCTCGATAAATCTCTCTGCCCCCTCCCCGTCCCGGACGATCATCTTCGCAAGTTCGGTGCAGACGCAATCGAGCCCCTCCTGAAATTCCAGTTCACTCAGTCCCGGCTCATCTGGCGTCCCCATCTCCATCTTCGCGGTCGCTGTGAGAAGCACCATATCATTGGTGCTGGTATCGCCATCCACGACGATCATGTTTAAACTGCGATCCACTGCACGTTTCAGGCACGAATTAAGCGTCTCGTAGGGTACAGCGGCATCGGTGTAGATGAACGCAAGCATCGTCGCCATATCCGGGAAGATCATGCCAGAGCCCTTTGCGATACCGCCGATGCGGACGCCTGATACGAGTTCGACCGCAAACTCCTTCGGATACGTGTCTGTTGTCATGATTGAGCGGGCTGCTGCCGTGCTACCCTCCGCCGTGTCAGACAATCCCGCGATCACGGAATCGATACGATCCTCTATCCATTTCATATCGAGCGGCACACCGATGACGCCTGTAGATGCGGGCGCGACCATCCCGACCGGGACTCCGAGCCTGCCTGCTGCAATCCCTGCCATGCTGGCGGCATCCGCAAGCCCCCGCTCCCCGGTAAACGCATTTGCGCATCCGCTGTTTGCGATGATCGCTGATAGCTGCTGGCTTCCGAGATGTTCTCTGGTGACGACAAGCGGAGCCGCAATGATCTTGTTTCTTGTAAAAACCCCGGTAGATGCGCCGCTTCCTGTTATCACGGCAAGCCCGTTCTTACCTTCCTTGATTCCATACGCACGCACGCCGCGGACAGCGCACACGCCGCCGGTTACCTGTTTCATCGGTTATCTGTAGAACCGCGCTCCTTTTATATCCATGCATCACACCGATTACCATGGATAATCCGCTGAAACTCTGTAGCGCTATCTCTGCTGCGATCGATGATGCGATCGCGCCCGTAATCGGAACGGCAGAATCAGGGAGGGAACTCTACATCGGCGCTGACGGTACGCCCACGAAGAAGATCGATGAAGTGGCAGAGAATGCCGCAATCGAGGTTCTGAGGGATGACGGGCGGAGGATACTGCTCATCAGCGAGGAGTGCGGCGAGAAAGTGATCCACGGGAGAAGAGCAGAGGTCGAGAGAACTGATGTTACCGAGAGCGATATTGACTTTACGCTCGTTCTCGATCCGCTCGATGGGACATTCAATGCTGTGGCTGGTATTCCGTTTTATTCAGCCTCTATCGCAATCGGTGGATACGATCTCGCTGATATCTCATTTGGGTACGTCCGGAATCTCTATTCAGGCGATGTCTATCACGCAGAGGCGGGAAATGGGGCATACCGCAATAAAAAACGCATCAACGTATCTGGAAACGATGAACTGCAGAAATTCAGCGTAACTGCTTATGCATACCGGACAGACTCGATAAAGATCTCCGATCTCGGAAGAACGGTGCGGAGAATTCGGGTTCTCGGAAGCGCATCGCTGGAACTCTGTTATGTTGCGGCAGGCGTTCTTGATGCCTTTGTCGACTTTCGCAGGTACCTAAGGGTGATCGACATCGCTGCGGGAAAACTCATCATCGAGGAGTCTGGTGGGTCGGTCACCGACACCGCGGGCGCTCGGCTTCGTGGCGAACTCTCGATCGGATCGAGGGTGAGCATGATCGCATCGAACGGGCAGATTCATGGGCAGTTACTGGAACTGATCGCGGAATGAGATGGGGGCTGAACTGGGCGCGGGTTTTCGGAACCGATTTTTGGAACTGATAGCGATCGCAATTATTTCATGGCAATCCTGGCTGCCCACCCGGAGGCGCGGGTCAGTGAGCAAGTTAGTGAGCAAGTTATTCAGATACTTGAGTTCTGCAGAACAGAACGGAAGAAGCAGGAGATCTTAAATCATCTCAATCTCTCACCTGCTTATACGAATTACAAGAGATACATTCTGCCCCTCTTACAAAATGGATTGTTGGCTTTTACGATTCGGGATAAGCCCAAAAACAGATCACAGAAGTATAAAACAACCGAATCGGGACTTACTGCTTTGAAACGCCATTCTGGCACGGGTAAGAACGACGATGAAAGTTTGACTGTTCACCCAGAGGCACGGGTCAGTGAGCAAGTTAGTGAGCAAGTTATTCAGATACTTGAGTTCTGCAAAACAGAACGGAATAAGCAGGAGATCTTAAATCATCTCAACCTTTCGCCTGCTTACAGGAATTACAAGAGACACATTCTGCCACTCTTACAAAATGGATTGTTGGCTTTTACCATCCCGGATAAGCCCAAAAGCAGATCACAGAAGTACAGAACCACTGGATCAGGGCTCGCTGTTCTGAAACACCGTGCTAAGAATGGTGAAGATAAGAATCACCTTCTTAACGAGGCAGAGATGACAACTTGAGAGGAGATGAAAGATATGGAAGCGGTAGAAGTGAAGAGCGTATTGAACCGCGTACCTGAACTGTTGGATGTGCCATATTCGAGGATCTGGACGGTTTATGATAAAGAGGCTGATGTTCTGTACCTCAATTTCAAAAAACCAAGCCGCGTAGACGATTCAGAGCTTACGGATGATGATCTCATAATCAGATACGAGAAAGGATCTGTCGTGGGGATCACCGTGCTCAATGTGAGCAGAAGGAGGGCGGGATATGTGACGGAGGTATCCCGGATTCGCAAACTCTTCCGCCAGTTAATTGAAATAAGATATCTCTTTACACATAGCGAAATCGTATAAACCGAAGATACCTACATAGAACCATACACATGAAACTAAACCGACCACGAGGCACCCGCGACTTCGCCCCCGCGGAAACAGAGAAGCGCAGATACATCGAGAACCGAATGCGGGCAACCGCAGAGCACTGGGGCTACGGCGAAGTGAAGACCCCCACATTCGAGCACACCGAACTCTTCACGATCAAGTCAGGCGAAGCGATCGTCGGTGAATTATACACATTCAAAGACAAAGGCGGCAGGGATATCGCGCTCCGCCCGGAACTGACAGCACCAGTGCTTCGCATGTACGTAAACGAGATGTCGGTATCGCCAAAGCCGATCCGGCTCTACTACTTCGAGAACTGTTTTCGGTACGAACGCCCGCAGAAAGGAAGATTTCGGGAGTTCTGGCAGTTTGGCGTCGAGTTGATCGGCAGCGATAGCGCACAAGCCGAAGCAGAGGTGATCGCGCTTGCAGCCGCCATGGTTTCGGATATCGGAATCGAGGCTGACCTCCGCATCGGGCATCTTGGCGTCGTTCGTGGGCTGCTTCGGGATCTGGACGCGCAGATGCAGGCAGAAGCGATGCGGCTGATGGACAAGAAGGACATCGATGGTCTTCGGATGCTGCTTTCGGATCAACCGGATCTGCGGGAGCGTCTGCCAGCACTTCTCGATGCGGATATCGATGAAGCCAGATCGATCACCGATGATGCGCAGCCGCTCGAAGAGCTTCAGGAGACTCTCACCGTGCTGGATCACTACGGCGCCCGTTACGAGGTCGATTTCGGGATCGTGAGAGGGATTGACTACTACACCGGCATGGTCTTTGAGATGTACGCGGCAGGACTCGGTGCGCAGAACCAGATCTGCGGCGGCGGCACGTACCGGCTTGCGCAACTCTTCGGAGGCAGCGAGACGCCATCATGCGGCTTTGGAGTCGGGTTTGACCGGATACTCGAGGTATGCGGCATCGAGCCGCCGCACGAGCCGCGGGTAGCGGTCGTCTATCTGCCGGATGCGCTCTCTTACGCAATCTGGATTACACACAGGCTGCGGGTGGATGTGCGCACCACAATCGATGTCAGCGGCAGGAAGTTCGGGGCGCAACTGAAACATGCCGATGCGATCGGTGCCGATTACGCGGTGATCGTCGGCGCGAAGGAGGTTGAGGCGGGCATGGTCACGCTGCGGGATATGCGGACCGGAGAGCAGGAGATGATCGGGCTTGATGACGCGGTTCTACGGATCATGGGTGACCGAGAGGTGGCGGATCGCCCGATAAGTCGCGGCGGATCGGCAGTTCGTGACCTCCCGTAGAACGAGTGTACTTACTCGAGTATTGTGCGGATATCCGTATATAAACCACGAGATTACACAAGATTAACACAGAAATCTTGTGGAAATGTCGAGTAGAGCCCATAGCACACCTTTTTTTTGAGGTAATAGCCCCAAGGTTGCTATGAGCCCCCTCACAGAACCGGACTTGAAGATTTCCCTCAT
>JAUWCK010000146.1 GCA_030609345.1 Methanosarcinales archaeon
CACCCCGTTCACCCGGACCATCTTTGAGGCACTGCCGAAGAGGATACCTGCGATTCTCTTTGCAGTATTATGTTTCTCTGTGATGATCAGATGCATGATGCCATGTTACTGATGCGTGATATTTATATGTTACGCGGCGGATGGGCTGCCAACCCGGACGAATCGTAATCCATTGATCCGTAAAATTCCACAATCAGCCGCGCACAAGCGCATTCCTGATCACATCCTCTGATTCAGGGAAATAGATACCCCTGATCCCCTCTTCTTCCGCATAGAAGTCAAGCCCGCGGATCACAACGACTGGTGTGCCGTCAGACCCCTCGCCAAAGAGCAGGTTTGCTGCGGCAGCGATCTCGTCCACGACCGCCTCGTTTGCCACTTCAAGCACGTTACCAAAGAGATCACACGATCCACGCCAGTCCCTGGTCGGTGCGATCCCTGAGATCCCGATTGCAACCCCGATCTGCCCGTCACGGAACGCACGCCCGTTAGTGTCTGTGATGATCACGCTAACGTTTTTACCAGTCATCGAGAATATGTCTTCCCTGATATTTTTTGCACTTCCGTCAGGATCCTCTGGCAGCAGTATGATCCGACCGGAATCGATATTCGATCCATCGATGCCGGCGTTCACACAGATATTCCCGCTTTGGGTCTTCACAAGAAGGAACGGCGACTCCAGAAGAATCTCCTCGCTCTCATCAAGAACCGCCTGAACGAATCCCGGATCGCCCTCGCTTTGCTCTGCGATTGCGATAGCCCTGTCAGACGGCGCGATAGCCGCAAGTCGGGTGACCCTGCCCTCTGCCTTTGCAACGACTGTGGACGCGATGACTACGATGTCGCGGTCGCAGAGGTGAGTCTTCTGGCAGATAATCTCTGCAAGGTCATCCCCCTTCTTGACAAGCGGGATATCCGGAACGGTGAATGCGTTGAAATGCATGATTATACAACTCGGATATAGAGATGAACGGTGTTAGTTCTTAAAACCCCCGCGACTTTTGGGAACACCCATGAGCAGGAAGATGCGGCGCAGAAGCGGTTAACGAAAAGAGGACACTGTCGATTTTCCCAGTGAAATCACTATATCCTTAAGTTTTACCGCCGATTAAGAAGGGGGCGGTTGCCCGCCCCTCCTCATCTCAGAACGGTACGTGAGACTTTCACCTCATACCGCTGCCTGCAGGGCAGGGCGTTACCGCTACTACGGAATGAGCGGCAACATACGATTGCTACAGAACTTCTATCACCAGGTCGTGAGACTTGCCTTCAAATGGACAAACATGCGTAGCCAGAGGAGAAGCTACAACTGGGCTTTAGTTTCTCCGTTTCATCCTATTTAATCCACTCCCAAAAGCCTGAAGATATATCACTCGCGATTGCAACCTGAATCCGTAGAGGATGTGCTTCAGAAGCCGGATGAGGGAAATCTTCACGTCCGGTTCTGTGAGGGGGCTCATAGTAACCTTGGGGCTATTACCCCAACAAGAGGTGCACTATGGGCTCTACTCGACATTGGGGGTTATCTGTTTGCCACACGTTACTCGAGCATATTCGTTGTGAGAGTTTCACTTCCGCACAACAACAGTCACAACATCTTCGTCGCTTAACACGTGCGAAAGACCCACATGCTGCCCTGCATGTTTTGCCGAGTCCCCCCAGACCTGCGCATACCGAAACTTTCTCACAAAATCGCGGTGGATGGCAGAACAGACCTCAGCCACGGTCGAACTGCCTTTCATGATCATCGGCTCGTCCATGTCAGCCGGCTGCCCCTGTGGCTTCATGTAGATGCGTATGAACCCGAATTCGGTATATACCCGCTCCTTTAAGGAATTGGTATTTACATCCTCATCCGCAGAGATCATGATCGCACCAGGGAGCCGCTCCCTGCACGCTGCTATCGTTGCCGCGTCAGCCAGATCGATCTTGTTTACGACTGTTACACCACGGACATACCTGCGATTTCCTGTAACCACATCGATCAGTTCATCGACGGTTATATTTGCCCGTATGATCACGTTTGCATTGTGTATTTTGTATTCGGATAGCACTGATTGGACGGTTTTCTTATCGAGATCGATATCAACGGTGCTGTTTACCCTGACCCCACCTCGATCCGACTTATAGATAGTGATACGCGGAGGCGCGGTATTGATCCGAATCCCTGCATCATACAGCTCTTTTACGAGCACATCATACTGCTGCAACTGGAACACATCCACAATTATAAGGACCATATCAGCATTCCGGATCACCGAGATCACCTCCCTTCCACGCCCGCGCCCGATCGCAGCACCCCTGACAAGCCCCGGGACATCGAGAAACTGCATCTGGGTTCCGCGGTACTCAAGTGTACCGGGAATCACATCAAGCGTGGTAAACTCATACGCAGCCACAGCGCTTTGGGCGCCTGTGAGGACGTTTAACAAGGTGGATTTCCCGACCGATGGGAAACCGACCATCACGATGGTGGCGTGTCCCGACTTCTTTACGGCGTATCCCTCGCCGCCCGACTTCGATGCTGCCCGCTTCTGCACCTCATCCCGCAGCCTTGCGATCTTCGCTTTCAGTCTGCCTATGTGGTGGGATGTCGCCTTGTTGTACGGCGTCTTTCTGATCTCGTCTTCTATGCTCTTGATGTCGTCTTCGATGGTCATTTTGTGGGTGGTTGTACTGATCGTGGATATGCTTTATAGTATTGGGAAGTCTGATTGGAAAAATTTTTAGTTGCGCGGAACAATCTCTCGGCAGCACCGGAGGCTCCAACCTCACGCCTCACGCGCTCATCAACGACGGAGCAATGATCGATTCACCGACTACGGTCGATTCACGGACCAGATCCTCTCTTGATACGATGCCATACGGCTTTCCGTTGACGACCACGACGATGTTTCTTGTGTAGTGCTGATCAAAGAGTTTCGATACGTCCGGAATCGGAACATCACCGTCGATGATGATGGGATCTCTTGACATGACATCCCGCACCTTCTGATTGTTCAATCCTGATACCAGGGCTTTTGTGATCTGTTCCAGCGTCACAACACCGACAATATTCGCTGCATCGACCGCAGGAGCGCCACGTATCCGGTGTTTGAGAAGGATATTCGCAGCAACCTTGATCATGGTATCCCTCTCGATCGCGATGTTTCCACCGTGGATACACTCCTTAACAGATCGTTTCGGTAGGACGATCAGATCCGAGATCGTAAAGATCAGGATGTTTCTTGTATCATCCCTACCGATCGCCTTTCCCCTGATCACGAGTTTATTCTGTGGCGTTGGTCCTATCTTGATGATATCACCGTTGTCAAACTTGCGGATGTCGCCGATGACCCTGACCCTGCCGTGGCATGTTTCCGGGTGCTGCACAGTGGTAAACATGATCTCACAGACGGTTGCACCCTCGACCAGTTTTCCATTCCGGTAGATGTTTGTTATCGTCTTGGCTGGCTGGTCGCTGATATCGAGAATGTCATACGTCTGCCCGGTTGGATGATACCCTCCCTTTGGACCTGGCACACCTTCGACGATCCCGAGCATCCGGAGAGCCTGCATCTGATTCCGCACCGTACCCGGGTTGCGGTCGATCACAGCGGCAATTTCCTCTCCTTTCACTGCTCGCCCCTTCTGGTGGAAGAGGTTGATCAGTGTCGTCAATATCTCGGTCTGGATGGGTGTGAGTTCCATAACTTGTTTAAAATCGTAGATTAACTACCATATACCTATCGATTAATAATGTAGAATTATCTCACTTCAGTGGCGTGTATGCTCCAAGAAGGAATAGCTCGGCGTCCCGAACTCCCTGCATGGTTTTGGTGAACGTCTGCAGTTCTTCGATCTCGCTGTACTGTTTGAATCTACACATCACGAACAACCCATATTTCCCGGCTGTGGCTTCCCATACTCCAAAAGCCCACTCCTGTTTCCTTAAGAACTCGATTAAATCGTCAACAGACGATTTCGGGCACTCGATTCCGATATACCCATTGATGCGGTACCCCAGTTCCTCCCAGTTGAT
>JAUWCK010000004.1 GCA_030609345.1 Methanosarcinales archaeon
ATCAGGAATTCGGTCATTGGCGACACTCTCGCAAGGATTTTGAAGACTGCGGGCTATGATGTGGAAATCCAGTACTATGTCAATGACATGGGCAGGCAGGTCGCAATCGTTGCGTGGGCGATGGACCGTTTCGAATTTGACAGCCAAAAGAAGGCGGATCATGCCATCGCGGATGTGTACATCCGTGCAAATCGGGAACTCGGGGAGGATCCTGACCTGGTCTGCCAGATCGATGAACTGATGCAGGGAATCGAACGTGGTGATGCAGAGATGATCGAGCGGTTCAGCAGTGCCACTGACCTTGCAGTCTCAGGGATCACGTCCACGCTCGAGCGGATGAACGTCCATCATGATCGGTTTGTGCACGAGTCTGTGTTTGTGAAAGGCGGCGAGGTATCCGACCTTGTAGGGGAACTTAAAGGTTTGGGACTTACCGAAATGGTCGATGGCGCTCTCGTGGTCCCGATGCCGGCATTCGACAAGGATCTTGTGATCCTGCGGAGCGATCAGACATCGGTCTATGTGACACGTGATCTCGCATATCACCGGTGGAAGGCGGAACAGTGCGACCGCATGATCGATGTTCTTGGCGCTGATCACAAACTCATCTCCAGCCAGTTGTGCTACGTTCTGAGTGCGTGCGGAGTAAAAGAGCCGGAGATTGTGATCTTCGAGTTCGTATCCCTTCCCGAGGGGTCGATGAGCACCCGCGCAGGCAAATTCATCTCCGCAGACGAACTGCTCGACGAGGTCGAGAAGCAGGCACTAACAGAGGTCACGAAGCGCAGACCTGATGCAGAAGAGGATTTCAGAAACCATGTCGCAAAAGAAGTCGGCATCGGCGCTGTCAGGTACGATATCGTGAAGGTCTCGCCAGAGAAGGCGACGACCTTTGACTGGGAGAGTGCACTTGACTTCGACAAACTTGGAGCGCCGTTCATACAGTACTCCCACGCAAGGGCGTGCAGCATCCTTAAAAAAGCACAGCATATCCCTGAATCGATCGACCCTGCCAGACTTCTGGAGGACGCCGAGATCTCGTTTGTGAAAGAGCTTGCCAGGTTCTCTTATGTGATCGATCTTGCATCGAGGGAGTTGAAACCGCACATCGTGGCGATCTATGCACGGGAACTTGCTGAGGCATTCAACCAGTTCTACAGGTTGTCGCCGGTCTTGAGCGCGCCCGCTGATGTGCGTGATGCCCGCATCGGGCTTGTCGAGTGCGCACGGATCGTGCTTGCAAGTACGCTTGGTGTGCTCGGGATCGCTGCGCCAGAATCGATGTGATCCCAGGCAAACGGTGCTGCTCGCATCGGCTCTGTGGACACAGATGGGGCACAATTTCATACAACATTCAGGTGTGTTCGACTCCCCCTCATGAAGGGTGCTCGGACATCTGAAGATGACCGCGCCTCGTCGACGAAATGTTTATACGAGGTCAGATATCCATCATAGCAAACCCAAGTAAATCTACATTAACACAGATAGGGCGATTACTATGAGACACCTGAAGATGCTTCATCCTGCGATCAATACACGCGGAAACTCAATACGAACCATGCGCAACAACGCGCAAAGTTATGGTGAGATCACACAAGCTCTGTGGGACGGATGATCCGGTGGATCGCACCTGCACTTACCCGGTCCATCACATTCAGAGATGGCACTTGCGCTTGCGATTGCCAGCTGGGACGATCTGAGATGGGGGATGGAGGGATGATTTATGTGCCCTCGAAGTAGGTGTGTAATCGTCGTGCTGTTTGTTCTGGCGTGTTTCGCTGGTATCTCGGCTGCTGATGGTGATGGCTGGTACCAGTTCCAGAAAGACTCCCAAAACACCGGAATCACACCAGCCGCCGCACCGAGAAGTGATCCCGAACTCGTGTGGAGCATGCAGACAGGCGCAATCGACGTTCCCCCAATCGTCGCTGGCGATTTTGTGTATGTGTATGATGCGAACGGCACGATCCGGGCGTTTGACAAGAGAAACGGTAATCTGGTATGGCGGAACGAAACTTCATCATGGATGCTTCAATCATCAACCCCTGCTTATGGGAATGGCAAGCTATTCGTCGCAGAGATGAACGGCGATCTGTACGTATTCGACGCAGCAACCGGAGATCGTCTATGGTGTGCGCATGTTACCGATTACGCGCTCGCATGTCCGGTAACGTATTATGATCGCCGGATCTATATCGGAGAATCGTATTGCGCAGAACCCAGCAGGTACTTTTGTTACGATGAGAACGGGACTATGATCTGGAGCAGTTTCGCGGCAACGGCGGGCGCATTCGAGTGGTGCGGTGCATCCGTGGTTGGTGATTATCATATTCATCCGAGCAGTTCCGGGCATCTGATCAGCCTATTTCGCGAGAACGGAACAATGAGAGATGATATCAATCTTGCGGATAATCGCAGCATATCGTTCGCACGTCCTGATCTTGGACGTATCCGTGCATCCGTGTCATACCATGACGGATACGTGTATATCACCTCTGAAAACTCACCGACGGTTGGATACGTGTGGAAGGTCGAGTTCGAGGACGGGCGGTTCGTCGATCGCGGCTGGAGTTCCCCTATTGGTTTTTCGACATCGACGCCTGTAATATATGATGGTCGTGTGTATGTCGGTCAGGGTGAGCACGGTTACACTGGGAATCTTGTGTGTCTGAATGACTCAACCGGAGAGATTATCTGGTCATATCCAGTGCCTGCTGGTGTAAAATCCTCACCTGCCCTCTCGATCTGCGATGATGGCGTGTACATCTATTTCACGACAGCGATGACCAATGGCTCGCTGTACTGCCTGCGGGATTGCGGGACGTTTGCAACGCTTGTATGGGAGTACAATCCGCCGGACGACGGATATATCCTGCAAGGGGTTGCGATCTCTGACGGGCTGGTGTATTTCGGAACCGGCGGCGGATACGTATATTGCATCGGAAGAAGAGGTGATCTCAACCATGATGGAGCGGTTACGACATCGGATGTTGTAATTGCGCTTCAGATGGCGGTTGGAGCGGTTCCTGCTGCGCCGGCAGGTGATGTGAACGGCGATGGCAGGGTGACATCGCTCGATGCACTGATGATCCTGCAGGCAGCAACTTCGTAGGAATTTTTTTGAACATTACAGAAACGTTTAAATTAAGACAATTGGAATGGATGTCAGGGAAACTAATATAGCCCTATATCCAACAACATGGAGGCACAACACATGAACAGAAAAACACTAATGATATTGACGATGGTGACACTTGCGCTCACCCTACCACTGGCGTCCGCATCGGACTGGACGCAGTTCCATTGTGATGTGGAACACATCGGATACTCAACATCAAACGCACCTGATACAAACCATACGGCATGGATCAGCGATGATATTGGTGCACACTCTGCATCGTCTGTCACAATTGCAGATGGACAGGTGTTTGTCTATTGCTGGAATTATTTTGTCTGTCTGGACGAATACACCGGAGCTGTCTTGTGGAATGTCTCTGTCAATAAGACCCCGGATGTCTGCGGATCGTGGGTCACTCCCGCATATCACGACGGGCGCGTGTTTCTCTCCGCAAAAGAGACCTGCTGCCTCGATGCAGCAGACGGATCTCTGATCTGGACGTTTGAACCACCGATTGGAAAGGGCGCAGTCGATGGCGGATGCACCATCGCTGATGGTATGGTCATAACAAGCGACTGGGATGGCAGGCATTACTACTGCCTGAACGAATCAGATGGCACCGAGATCTGGAACTTCACTGTTGCTGATGACGATGCCCAGTCAACGCCCGCGATATCAGATGGCAGAGTCGTCTTTGGTGGCTGGACATGGGGACTCGGTGGACACATCTACTGCGTGAACCTGACTACCGGAAGCGAGGAATGGAATATCACCACGCCCGACCATCCGTGCGGGTCGGCAGCGGTCAGCGGGGGCGTGGTTTACATGACCACGTACAACTTCGGCACCACACGAACGGATAAGGGCGAATTATATGCACTGAATCTCACCGATGGATCGGAAATCTGGAGTCAGCCCATGGAACGAACCGATTCGACGCCTGCTGTGGCTTATGGCAATGTCTATGTCTGCGGCGGCTGCTTGGGATTCAGCGATCTTATGACGTACTGCTTCAATGCCACGACAGGAGACCTTATCTGGAACACCTCCGCATTGGACGGGATCGGAAACTGGAAATGCTCGCCAGCGGTTGCGGACGGGAAGGTGTTTGTGGGAAAACCATACTTTGAGTATCCGGTCATGGATTATGTCGGAACGTGCGCGCTCAATGCAAGCACCGGCGAGATTGTGTGGAGCCACTCGAAAGGGGGATCGTCTCCGGCGGTGGCTGATGGAAAGGTCTTTACGATAGGCAGCGGGAAGGTGTATGCATTCGGCAGCTCGATTCAAGATTGGGTGCAGTTCCACTACGATACTGCAAACACTGGCAATTCCCCTGCGGGTGCACCTGACACGAACCACACGAAGTGGATAACCGGGGATATCGGGGCAGTAGCAGGCTCGCAAGCGATGATCATGGACGACATGGTCTTTGTCTATGCAAACGATGAGATTTATGGAATCAGCAGGGAAACAGGCGCAACCATCTGGAACACATCAATACCCGGAGATACGCAAGGCTGGGGTTCGTGGACATCGCCTGCATACAATGATGGAGTGCTCTTTGCGAGTACCGGATACAATCTGACCAGAATCGATGCGGCGACCGGAACGGTTCTCCAGCAGATCGCATTCCCGGATGGCGGGTACTCGTGCAACGGCGGTCCGACGGTTGCTGACGGAAGGGTGTTTGCAGGAAGCGGCGGCAGCAATTACTACGCATTCGACGAGAGCGATCTGAGCACAGTGGTCTGGACGTACCCTGTTATATTAGGGACGGCAGTTTCAACACCTGCTGTTGCAGATGAAAAGGTAGTCTTCGGTGAAATGTCGTGGGGCGGGTCATCAAACCTGTTCTGCGTCAACAAATCCGAGAATGCATCAGCGCCTGGAACCACAGACACAAACTGGGTAACCCTGCTCACTGGGGGTATCGGTGGCTCTGCTTCGATTGATGCTGCAAACGACCGGGTCTATGTTGCAACCTTCACCGACTGGGGTGGCGACGGTGGTCTGCTCTATGCGGTCAACTTCACAACCGGTACTATCGTCTGGAGCCAGCCCATAAAGTACTCGGACTCGACACCTGCAATCTCAGGTGAGTATATCTATGTATCCGGAGGTGTCAATGCACCCGGAACTACATGCTGCTTCAATCAGGCAGGTGTGCAGCAGTGGACGGTTCCGCATGGAAGCTGGACCGTATCCCCAACGATTGCAGACGATAAGCTCTTCACAGGAGATGTTGCACCGTATGGCGGTAATGGAATCTATGTATTCAATGCTACAACAGGGGATTCCATCTGGCAGCATGAAAACGCAGGCTCATCGCCATCGGTTGCGGAAGACGCCGACGGCAATGGCATCGTCGTGAGCATCGGGACTGATGGTAGAGTCTACGCGTTCGGCGATACGATGACATCCGACTGGACACAGTTCCACTACGACATCGCAAACACTGGCAAGTCCCCCGCGAATGCACCTGATATAAATCAGGTAAAGTGGATAAGCGAAAATATCAGTGCTGTGGAATGCTCGCAGGCGATAATCGTCGGAGATCAGGTATTTTCATACATCAGTGCAATCGGCGCGGATGATGCGATATACGCGCTCAACCGTGCAACAGGCAGCGTAGAATGGAGCGCAACGTTCCCCGGCGAAACGAAGGGTTGGGGTTCATCGACAACCCCGGCATACGCTGACGGCGTGGTCTTTGCGGCTGCCGGATACAACGTTACCGGATTCGATGCCGCAACCGGAACGAAATTGCAGGAGATAGCGTTCCCTGATGGCGGATACCTCAGCAATGGCGGCGTAACAGTCGCTGACGGGATGGTCTTTGTCGGAAGCGGCAGTGGTGCGAACTACTACGCGCTTAACGCAAGCGACCTGACTGATACGGTCTGGAACCACACCATCACCAGGTCTCGTGCGTACTCGACGCCAGCGGTTGCGGATGACAGGGTCGTATTTGGCGACGCCGGATGGGGCTTTGATGACGGCTACCTGTATTGCGTCAACGAGTTTACTGGAGACCTCATCTGGTCTACCAACCTTACAGGGATGGTCTGGGGCTCTGCCACCATCGATGCTGCAAATAACAGGGTTTACGTCGCAACCAATGTCGATTGGGCTTATGATGAAGGCAAACTCTACGCACTTACGTTTGATACCGGAGTAGTCCAGTGGAGTGCTGACATCAGGTACACGAGCAGCACACCTGCGGTCTCTGGTGAGTACATCTATGTTGCTGCAAGCGGTGTAGCACCGGGAGTTACGTACTGCTTCGATTCGTCAGGAGTCGAGCAGTGGAACGTCCCTACCGGGAGCCGGAAGATATCGCCGGCAGTTGCCGATGGTAAGCTCTTCACAGGCAATGCCGGACTTAGCGGCATGGAGTCTGCAGGTACGGAAGGACTCTATGCTTACGATGCCGCTACCGGAGCATTGATCTGGCAGCATGAACACGCAGGCTCATCGCCATCGGTTGCGGAAGACGCCGACGGCAATGGCATCGTCGTGAGCATCGGGACTGATGGCATGGTCTACGCGTTCGGCGGTGAGATGATAGTGGGCGACGCCGATAACAACGCCGCGGTCACCACAGCAGATGCTGCACTCGCACTCCGGATGGCGGTCGGGAGCGTTGCTCCAAACGATGCAGCTGACGTGAACCGCGATGGTGCGGTAACCTCACTCGACGCACTGATGATCCTGCAAGCGGTGGCAGGAGCGATCACCATCTGATCCGGGTCGATATGTCCTCAATCATCAGATCGGTCACGACAGCCGCTGTTGCTCTGCTGATCGCAATATCGGTGCTTCTGCTGCCGCAGGTTGTGGCGGCAGAGTATCCGATGTTCCACAATGACCCGCAACGCACAGGAAACGTGAGCGGGTATGCGCCTGTGGCCGGCGATTTGCTCTGGAAGGCGGACATCGGTTGTTTCATCAACGGCGGTGCATCGATTGTGGGCGGGCGTGTGTACGTTGCAAACCGGGTCGGTGGGTCAGGAACGCTCGGGTTGTACTGCTTAAACGAGAGCACAGGCGCGACCATCTGGCACAATCCGATCGGAGGCAGCGGTGGAGTCTCAACTCCCGCTATATCGGATGATCACCTCTTTGCTGGTTCGCTCACAGGCGATCTGTACTGCATAAACGCAACAGATGGAACTACGGTGTGGAACAGAATGATTGAGCCAAATAAATTGTACTGGGGCGTGGGGTCGTGTCCGCTCATTCACGAATCGACGGTCTTTGTGAACACGGCATCCGACGGTGCGCTGTTCGCGTTCGATCTCGATGGAAACAAGTTGTGGAATATCACAACCGGAAATTATGGAGGATATCCGCCGACGGTTGCGTATTACATCTCGCCAGCCGCACACGACGGAAATATCTTCTTCGGGGGATCGGGACCTGCGCTCTACTGCGTGGATGTTTCAACACAGGCAGAGGTCTGGAACTTCAGCACGTCTGGCACGGTCTCAACTGCCCCTGCAATCGAGGATGGCGTGGTGTACTTTGCGACCACGAGCAGGATGTACGCTGTTGACATGGATGGAAAAGAGGTCTGGAGGCGTGATTTGAAGGCTACGATCTCATCGCCTGCGGTGGCTTATGGCAGGGTCTACATCGGATCTGATGACAAGAAGATGTACTGCTTCAGCGCAAGCGATGGAGGCGAGATCTGGAATATCTCAGTTGGTGCAAATGTCAAATCCTCGCCTGTGGTCGCGGACGAGACCGTCTACTTTGGAACCAACATTGACGGGGATATGGTCTACGCGTTAAACGCAACTGATGGGTCATTGCGGTGGACGTACGATACCGGTAACTGCATCATGGCACAGCCCGCGGTGTCAGACGAAACCCTCTTCATCGGCTCGGACTCCGGATACCTGTATGCGTTCCGCGACCCACCACCACAAAAAGGCGATCTCAACCACGATTCAGAAGTCACAGCAGCGGACGCTCTGATCGCACTTCAGATGGCGGTCGGAGCGGTTCCTGCCACTGATGCGGCTGATGTGAGCGGCGATGGTGAGGTGACGTCGCTCGATGCGCTGATGATCCTGCAGGTGGCGGCAGGCAGTATCAACGCATAACCATATATGTTTAAGTTAAAACAAACAGCATGATCCAACCATGAACTCGAAGACCACAACAAAAATAGCAACCATAGTCCTGCTGGTGCTTGCACTCACCACAACGATCGCATCCGCAGACTACCCGATGTTCGGGCTTGACCCACAGCGCACAGGAAACGCAAGTGGAGACGCCCCGCTTGCAAACATGCGGCTATGGGAGACAAAACCCGGAGCAGGTTACATCGGTGGCGGCGCAAGCATAGTCGGCGGCAGGGTCTACGTATCGACATGGCCCACAATGACTCCGGATCTGGATATTGGACTTGGATTGTACTGTATAGACGAATCAGATGGAAGCGAAATCTGGAACAATTCGATCGGAGGGACTGGTGGTGTCTCGACACCAGCAATCGCTGGCGACAGGGTATTTGTCGGATCCTGCAGCGGGGATCTGACTTGCGTGAACGCAGGCAACGGAACCACGATCTGGAACGTAACCATTGACCCGGATCCCGGATATTATGGTGTCGCATCGTCACCGCTCATATATGCCGAGGTGGCCTATGTGGTCAGTCATTCGGATGGAACATTACATGCCATCGATTTCGATGGAGTCGAGCAGTGGACATACTCTGCGTCAGGCAATTCTAACACGTATATGTCTGCTGCAACCGACGGCAGCAGAATCTTCTTTGGCGGCGGGACTGCTATGAACTGCGTTGATATTGAAACGCAGACCGTGACATGGACATATCCCGTGTCACGTATGGTGACTACAACCCCTGCTGTCGAGAACGGGATTGTGTACTTTGCGACCGGGAAGGGTGAGAAGAAACTGTATGCTGTCAATGCAACGACGGGAGACCTTGTCTGGAGCAGGTATCTCTATGGCTCGATCTCCTCGCCAGCGATATCGAGCGGCAGGATATACATCGGAGACGATGACAGGAGACTCAACTGCTTCAATGCGAGCAATGGAAGCGAAATATGGAATCAAACACTTGGGGGACGGTGCAAATCATCACCAGTCGTTGCAGGTGGCATGGTATACACCGCAGCCAACTATGGGGCGGGCACGGTTTACTGTTTCGATGCCGACTGCGGCACACCGAAATGGAGCTATGACACTGGCGAGTTCGTCATGGCGCAGCCATCGGTTTCTGATGGGATCCTCTTTGTCGGATCTGACACCGGGTACCTGTACGCATTCGGCATCTGGAAGGGTAATGCGGTGCTCCTCAAGGGAGATACGCTTAATGTGACCGCAAACAACAGCGGCACAAACTACACGATCAGCACCACCACTGCGCTCGGAGCATTCGTCAAAGCCGCAAGGCACGAGGGTTTTAATTTCACGATCAACGACTCTGATTGTGTGGCGAACGGCACCCTGTTCATCGATTCGATCGCAGATGTATCAAACGATGGAGCAGGAGGGAACTGCTGGCATTACTGGGTGAACTATCCAAAGAGTTCAAAGCCCGAAGTGGGCGCAAATGAGTATGAGTTGAACGATTCAAGTGATGCCCGCGATGTGGTCACATTCTATTACGGCGGTGTGACGAGTAGTCCGGAAGATGCCGCAATGGCGCTCGAGATCACAGCCCAGATTATCGAGGAGAAGCCAGAAGCGATCTTCATCACGGTTGAACGCCACGAATTCATCGAAAGTGCATCTGCCGGAAGCAATCTGAACATCACACTTCTCCATCCCTCTGAAGTTCCGAGCGAAATTGATCTCTCACTGTATGATCTGATATTTCTCGAACACCTGGGTGGTACTGCTGCCGAAAACATGAAGAAACCGATTGAAGACGCAAATAATACGGGAATTCCTGTCATCTGCATCCACTCGGGAGGGTACAATGACGAGCTTGGGAATGTCAATCTGACCAAACATCCGTTTATCCCCCAGTACTGGGACAACTACGATGAGGGGAATATCGCACGGCTGCTGACGTACCTTGAGGTTAACTTCTGCGGGTTGATCGGGGACGTGAAGGATCCGATCCCGATCCCGAAAGCATATCTCCTTCATCCGGATACTTTGGAAATTTTCCTGAATACAACCAGGTATCTCGAATGGTACGGGAATGAGACCAGATCCGGCTACCGGTACAACCCTGATAACCTGACGATCGGTGTCGCAATCTGGCATACGGCTGTCAGATCGCATGAGATACCAAAACTTGTCCATGCACTGGAAGCGAGAGGCGCAAACGTAATCCCTATCGCATTTGTAGACACCAGGGATATGAAACGGCTCTACATCGTAAACAACGAGACGGTTGTGGATGCTGTAATCTCTGTAAAATCGTTCAGGATATATCTCGATGACCCGGATCAGGGGGTCAGGGACCTTGAGACGCTGAACGTGCCTGTGATGCATGCGCTTCGGTTGTACTACATGGCGCCAGCCGAGTGGCACAACGAGACGAGTCACGGGATCTCGATCATGGATCTCGGTTTTCAGGTGGGACTCCCTGAAATGGACGGCATCATCGATCCGATCGTGATCGCGGGTAAGAACGTGTCAGATAGTGAGTATCAGCCCATCGATGAGCAGATCAACTGGACAGCGAATAGGGCGATCGGCTGGGCGCATCTGAACAGCACTCCGAATGAGGAGAAGAGGATCGCGATGATCTATTACAATCACGGCGGCGGCAAGGACAATCTCGGAGCATGTTATGCCAATGTCCCTCCGAGCCTCCAGAATATCTTAAACGCCATGAACCGGTCAGGATACACGGTCGAAGGCGATATCCCGAACGAGACCGAGCTTGTCAGGATGATGACATTAAACGGCACAAATATCGGGACATGGGCACCAGGCGAACTTGAAAGACTCGTTGCGACAGGGACGGCGACCTTGATCCCTGTCGAAACGTATCTCGGATGGTTCGGCAAACTCGATGATGAGCGGCAGAAAGAGGTGAACGAGCGGTGGGGCGAGCCGCCCGGAGAGATCATGACGTGGAAGAATGAGACGGCAGGAGAAGAGTATTTCGTGATCCCGAAGCTCTCCTTCGGAAACGTGATTCTTACGCCACAGCCTACGCGTGGCTGGCTCCAGAACAATACTGTGCTGTACCATAGCAGGGATGTCCCGCCGCACCACCAGTACATCGCGTTCTACTTCTGGCTTAAGCAGGAGCAGGAATCCGGTGGGTTCGGTGCTGATGCAATCATGCACTTTGGAAAACACGGAACACAGGAGTGGCTTCCCGGGAAGGAGTCCGGGTTGTCGAGCCGGGACTGTTGGCCCGCAATCCTGATCCAGGACCTGCCTGTGATCTACCCATACATCGTGGACAACATCGCGGAAGGAACGCAGGCAAAGCGGCGGGGAAGTGCTACGATTATTACGCACATGACGCCTCCGATCGTTGCTGCAGGACTCTACGGGAATTATACAAACCTGTTAAAGACGACATCGGACTATCTGGCTGCTGGTGGCGATGTTGCCGTTAAGGAGGCATGCAAGGAGACGATCACATCGGAATGTGAGGAACTGCATCTCGACGACGACCTCAATGTCAATCTGACCAACCTGACCAATGCCACATTCTATGATTTCGTCGTGGAACTTGAAGGGTATCTCTACGACCTGAAGACTGATTTCATGCCTTATGGCTTGCACACGTTTGGTGAGCCTCCGGAGGGTGAACCGAAAGCATCTCTCATAATCTCGATGCTCCGCGATGGGTACAAGGAAGAGGTTGCACGCATGATCGGATATGAGGGCTATCCCCATTCCAGACGGGTAGCGAACGAATCGAGACTGGATAACTGCACCATGCAGCTCATCGAGGAGGTTCTCAATGAGACAGTTCATAGTGAGACAAATATTCTGAAAATACAGATGCGTGTGCTCAACCAGTCGAGCAACAACCTCACCACATACCTGAACCGTGCGGCTGGATTCTCAGATAACATCGCAAACTGCACGATCGAGGTGAATAGGACACTGAAAGGGTTCGACGGTGGATATATCCCGCCGTCTTCGGCAGACGATCCGATAAGAGACCCGAACACGCTCCCCACCGGGAGAAACTTCTATTCGATGAACCCGCAAGCGGTACCAACAGGAGAAGCGTGGGAGGTTGGTCAGAAGATGGCGGACGCACTCATCGAAAGGTACCAGGAGGATCATGGCGGCGAGTATCCGAAAAAACTCGCTATCGTCTTATGGGCGTGGGCGATGACCGATCGGGGTGTTGTCGAGTCCGAGATCCTGCACCTCGTTGGTGCAGAACCGGTCTGGGATGAGTACGGCAAAGTTTATGACGTTAAATTGGTCAATGCAAGCGAGCTTAGCAAGCCTGGCAAGCCTGGCAAGTTTGGCAGACCGAGGATCGATGTCATGGTGGTGCCGTCAGGGCTGCATCGTGACCTGTTTCCTGGGAAATTAAAACTGATCGACCGTGCAATCAGACTCGCGGAGAATGCCACCCCGGAGCAGGATGAAGGCTATGATAATTACGTCAAAAACAACACACGCGAGATATTCGAGGCTCTGAATAAGAGGAATTACACCGGAGTCGCTCTCGAAAAGAATGCGACCTATCTCTCAGTGTCACGGATATTTCTTGAAGCCCCCGGCACTTACGGACCGAATCTCGATTCTGCGATCGGAGCAAGCGGGACATGGAACAATAGTTCAAAGATCGGAAATCTTTTTGTGAGCAGGATGCACCACATCTATGGCGACGAGGTCTGGGGAATACCGGGCGAGTATGTCTTCAAGCTCAATATCGCACAGATCGATGCGATCGTTCACAACCAGAACTCGAACCTGTACGGATTCATCGACAATGATGATGTCTTCCAGTACGTGGGCGGGCTTGCACTCGCATACAAAGCAGCCACAGGAAATGAGTTTAACAGCGACGACATTTACGTCACTGACAACAGTGACATGGACAGCGACCCAACAGTATCATCACTTCACGAAGTGATCTGCAAGGAACTGCGCACCAGATACCTCAATCCGAAATGGATCGAGGGGATGATGGGCGAGGGATATGCAGGTGCAAGGGAGATGACCAAGTTCGTGGAGTATCTCTGGGGCTGGGAGGCGACCGTGCCGGATATAATCACCGATAGTATGTGGGATCGGGTGTATGATGTGTATGTGAACGGCGCATACGGCGGAGAGTACGACATCGGCAAGTTTGCGAGTGAGCACAATCCTTATGCCTACCAGTCCTTGACGGGCAGAATGCTTGAGACGATACGCAAGGGATACTGGACTCCGTCATCGATTGAGGTGCGGAATGCACTCGTCTCCGAGTATGTGGAGTCGATCGTGAAAAATGGTGTCACATGCTGCCACCATACTTGTGCAAACCCGTTCCTCGATGAGTTCGTGTCAGGTATCGTCTCGGTGCCGGGTGTGGTTTCGGATGAGGATGCTGCAAGGTACCGGGAGATCATGGATACAGCCACAGGCAAAACGAGCACATCATCATTATCACAATCCACTGACACCGGCGGCAGCAAAGGTCGTGGTGGCGGAGACGGTACGTATCCGCCCGGATGGAATGAAAGTACCAAGAAGTCGGATCGAGCAGCGACATCTATAACAAATGAGACCACCACAGAGGGGGGGGTTGGTACAGATGCGAATCAGCCAGCAAACCCATCCACTGCTTCCAAGTCATCAGACTACATTGAAGGGCAGGAGATGACGGTCGAAAAATCAGGAGCGTCCAGCAGCATGCTCTCATTCTCTGGCGCTCCGATGATCGGGATGATCCTCGTGATCGCGCTGATGATTGCGATCTACTGGGGTTACCGCAGGCGGGGATGACTTCCCTGCTTTTTTTGGTCGGTAAGACAGAAACATTTAAGTTATAGTAAATGATCTGGATATATCGAACAGACATGGGTGAAACATCCGTTAAGACCAGTTCGCATGACCGGTTGTCTGTTTAATCAAATGCATACCGAGTCAAAACAAACAATATGGAGGCACAGAACATGAATAAAAGAAACATGATAACTATACTGACGATGGTGATCCTCGCGCTCGCCATCACAGGAAACGCATCAGGAAACGAGATAACCTTCGTTCTCGGAACAGATGAGAACCATGCATCACTGGTGAACGCTTCAGAGAATGCTGCCATTGATATCAATATCTACAACGCAACTCAGGCGAATATCTTGAATTTCAGCAATGAAAGCGTTCTCTTCTTATCGTCGCTTGATAACGATATGGTCTCGTGGATAAACACGACCGTCAACCAGAGTACAAGCATCATCACATACAACCTGTCCACAACCATCGAAATCGGGAACGTGGATG
This sequence comes from Methanosarcinales archaeon, assembly GCA_030609345.1. The sequence continues at coordinate 14,525 of JAUWCK010000004.1, forward strand.
ATGTGAATATCACAAAGTACTGGATCTACGGCGGTGATGAGAACATCGAGAATCTCATCGCGTACATGGACAACAAGTTTTACGGGAATGCAACCGCGGTAGATCAGCCAAAGCCGCCAGAGAACAGACCTAAAATTGCGTTTGTACACTCCCAACCGTACGGCATAACCCTTGTGAATCAAGTAGCTAATGATCCTTTCATCAGTGATATGATGAATGTAACAACTTATTTTGGGCGTTCAAATGTTGATGTAAGTTTCAATTTGAGTGATCAAGATGTGATTTTTTTATGTTGTCTTACGCCTGCCGTGGTCGAAGAATTGACTAATACAGTCAATGATGCTAAAAACAACAGTGCAGATGTTATCGCGATCAGCCCCTCTGAACAATCATTCAATCTGCACAACGTAAACATATCAGACCCGGAATATTCGAATATAACAGAGTATCTGGAATATCCGTCAAAAGAGAACTTCAAACGTCTTATCACATTCGTAGGAGTGAAGTTCTGTAATGTCAGTGCAGAAATATTGCCACCAATATCAAGACCGGTGTATGGAATCTACCATCCTTATGCACCAGAGATATTCACGGATACAACAGACTACATGAGCTGGTACGATTCTGCTGGCAGGTACGATCGATCAAATCCAACAGTAGGAATTATAACTGGCAGTTATAAGCACATGGATCGAGATTCTGCGTTGTTGAATGCGTTGATCGAATCATTTGAATCGAGAAATGTGAATGCCATCGTCTCAACATACACCTATCACGATCCGCATTCTATGGATTATCTGATGGTGGATGGTGAGCCGGTTGTGGATAGTCTTATTATTATATCCCGTGGGAGTCGGCTCTATTATAAAAACGCATCAAAAGGTATAGCTGATTTACAGAAGTTGAATGTCACTGCACTCAATGGGGTCCGATTATTCTATAGTATGACCCCGGAAGAATGGGAGGCAGGTCCGCATGGCATCCCTCCAGTACAATCATATCAGGTAGCTTTTGCAGAGTTGGATGGCATAATCGAGCCGATTGTTATCTGTGGAAAGGCAATTGATCCGATAACTGAAGTTGAATATAACAGACCGATCGACTACCAGATCGATTGGCTGACCAACCGGACGATTTCGTGGATGAGATTGCACCGTATGAATAATTCGGATAAGAAGATTGTGATACCATATTACAGTGCGGGTGGCGGCAAGGCAAATGTTGGCTCGGATATCGATTATTATCTTGACACTCAGGCAAGCCTTACGAACCTGCTGGCTGCTATGGCTGATCGAGGGTACAATCTTGGAAGCGAACCACTGCCGAACAAAACAGAGCTTACCGATTTAATGATGCATCAGGGAAGTAATTTTGGGACGTGGGCACCCGGAGCATTGAATGAAAGGGTAGAACAGGGAAATGTGATACTGATACCGAAGAGTGAATATCTCAAATGGTTCGGTGAGCTTCCTGACGATAAGCAGAATGAGATGGTCGAGCGATGGGGACCTCCGCCAGGTAAGATTATGGTCTGGAAGAATGACACGGATGAGTACCTCGTCATTCCGAAAATTCAGTTCGGAAATGTGTTGCTTGCGCCCGATCCTACATGGGGATGGCTTCAGAACGAGTCGGTCATGTACTATAATGGCTCGATACCGCCAACCCACCAGTGCCTCGCATTCTATCTCTGGCTGAACAAGGAATTCGATGCGGATGCGGTCTTTGCGATATTTACCAGCATAGAGGCGATGCCCGGCAAGGAGTGCGGTCTATCAGCGCATGATTGGGGTGCTATTCTCCTTCAGGATGTGCCGTTGATTCACGTACTGCCGATGGATGCAGAGGGTATATTTGACCGACGAAGGGCGAATATGCTTATTGTTGATTTTATGACTCCGACAATCGTTCCATCCGGATTGTACGGAAATTTATCGAGTTTGCAGCAAGAGATAAGCCTGTATAATCAAGCTGTAAGCGAACCAGTGAAAGAAAAATATAAAAATAATATAATTGCAGAATGTCGGAATTTAAGCCTCGATAGAGATCTGGAAGTCGATCTCAATATAACTGGAAGCAACGCGACAGTATTCAAAGAGTTTGTCATCCGGTTGGGCAGCTATTTGCAGGAATTGAAGACCGAATACATGCCGTATGGTCCGCACACCCTGAGTGAGCCGCCAGTTGGCGATAGTCTGGTTGAACTGGTGGAAGCGATGCTCGGGGATGAGTTTACGAATAATGTTTCTGCGATAAATTCATCGGAAGGACTCACAACGACGCTGCTATCTGAAGTTCTGCTCAATGGCTCAAATCCGGATGCTGCACAAAGTGATCTTCTGGGATCGGTATCGGATGGTGTAACAAGCGATCTTGTCCTTGCAGTAGAATACGCAAACCGGATAGATGCATGCACTGTTGAAATACCAAGAATACTGGATGCACTGGAAGGCAAGTATATTCTGCCCGGTTCCAATGGCGATCCCGTGAGGAACCCGGATGCCCTGCCCACCGGACGGAACCTCTGTACATTCGATGAGAGGCTCATACCAACCAAAGAAGCGTGGGAGGTCGGCAAAGAGCTGACAGACCAACTACTGGCACAGCATATCAGTGAGACTGGAGACTACCCGCGAAAAATAGCGTTTCTACTCTGGTCAGTAGAGACGTCGAGGCATCAGGGCACGATGGAGTCAGAGATATTTCATTTGCTTGGCGTAAAGCCGGTATGGGATAAGAGAGGGCGTGTGAAGGACGTTAAACTGATAAATTCAAGTGAACTTGGTAGACCGAGAATAGATGTGGTCGTTACAACCTCTGGGGCATACCGGGATATGTATTCCGGTAAGATCAAACTGATCGACAAAGCAGTTCGTCTTGCAGCACAGGCGAACGATACAGCGTACCCCAACTATGTAAACGAAAGTTCCGAATTGATTTATGGGACACTGATGGCGACTGGAAATTATACCAGCGAAGATGCACGCAATCTCTCGATGACACGCATTTTTTCGCCACATCCGGATTCGTACTCGACCGGGCTGCAGAATGCAATTCCGGCAAGCAACACATGGAACGATACTGACAGACTTGCAAACCTCTACATCGATCGTATGAGCTATGTATACGGAGAGGATGTGTGGGGCGAACATCTGAACTACCTGTTCAAAGAGAACCTTGATGGAGTCGAAGTATGTGTTTTCAGCCGCAGTTCGAATGTTTACGGAGTACTTGATCACCCGGAGGTTGCTGCTTACTTTGGTGGGTTAAGTCTGGCTATCGAAAGCATATCAGGGGATACACCTGACATGTACATCAATAATCTGCGAGATGCAAATAACCCGACTGTTGAGACGCTGAGCCATTTCTTGAACCGTGAACTGCGAACACGGTACTTCAATCCCAAATGGATCAAAGGCATGATGGAGCATGGCTACGACGGAACGCGGTACATGGCACAGTTCACGGAAGATCTCTGGATATGGCAGGTTGTCACGCCAGACCTTGTTACCGATGATATGTGGAAGCAAACCTATGACATCTATATCCAGGATCCCGGCATGAAAGATTTCTTCGACAGCAACAATCCGTATGCACAACAGTCCATCACCGCCCGGATGCTCGAAGCGTCACAGAAGTTAGATGCGGAAGGGAATCCCTACTGGAATGCTGACCCGGACGTGATCAAGAGTCTCGTGAAAGAATATGCGGAATCCGTTGCAGAGAATGGTGCAACCTGCTGCCACCACACCTGCGGAAATCCGTTACTCGATAAGTTCATATCAGGCATCATCTCCGCACCCAATTCTGAGCTGGTTTCACCAGACGTAGCAGCGAAATACCGGGATACTATGGATGCTGCTGCCGGCAGGGAGGGTGTATCATCGCAACCCACTGATACGGACACCGGCAGCAGCAGTGGTGGTGGTGGCGGAGATGGCACATACCCGCCGGGATGGTTTGACGATACTGATACCGAAGATACGGCACAGCAGAGCAGATCATCCACATCCACCATGAATGAGACGGTAAGAGAAGGCGGGGTTGGGACAGAGGTGAGCCAACCAGTGGAGTCTGTGAAAGAATCGAAACCATCTGAACCATCAGACTACGTTGAAGGGCAGGAGATGGAGGTCGAGAAACAGGAGAAGTCAGGGGGATTGTCCTTCTCTGGCGCTCCGATGCTCGGGATTATCCTCGTGATCGCGCTGATGGTCATCATCTACTGGGGTTACCGCAGGCGAAGGTGACCCGCCACCATTTTTTTCGTTCGTCAGAACAGAAACATTTAAGTTATAGTAAATTATTTGGATGTATCAGACAGATCTGCGTGAAATGGCACGTTAAAGGTGAATCTGTGTAGCAAATTGTAGGCACATCAAAGATATGCAAGTCAATACAAACAACATGGAGGCATACCACATGAACATAAAGAATTTTATTGTTCAGCAAATCAATACCGCTGTCAATCAGAGAATCTTCGCATACACCAGATGCGACAACACGAAAACTACAGGAAATATGCGATCACTCGCACCGATGCCGTTATTGGTTGTATTTCTGTTCATGGCACTGTTGATCGTGCCGCTATCAGCAACTGCACAATCAGATATTACTGCACTGGCAAATACAACCTCTGATGAGAATGGGAACTACACCTTCACAAACCTCCCTGCTGGAGATTACGTTATATCTGTGGCATACTACACACCCGCGATGGGCGGCACATGGTTCACAGGATACACAGATACAGGTGTGGGCGATGGAGAAGACCTCACAGGTATCGATGTGTGGCTGAGTTTCGGAAGCGCGGCGGATGCGCTTGAGATTGTGAACGCAACAATCGATCCGAGTGGCTTAACCGGCAACTCAACGATCTCAGGGCAGACGCTCGCATACGGTAGGTTTGGTGAGGTGGTGACGATGACGAATGCAACGGTTATCATAAGCAGCTACCTCAAAGGCGATCTCAATGGTGATGATCTCCTCACACCAGCAGATGCGCTCATAGCCCTTCAGATGGCTGTTGGAACTCGTGAACCAGATCTCAGGGGTGACATGAATTTCGATGGCGTCGTCACATCACTGGATGCACTCATGATCCTGCAGGCGGTTTGAGATGTGTGCAGATCACATCGGACATGACCTCATCGAGGTGAATGTTATGGGTAAAAAAAATCATTTATTGGTCTTGAGTGCATTGCTTATTTTAGTATTTGCACAAGTTGTATCAGCAGAAGAAATAACAATGGAACTGGTCGCAAACACAACCAGTGATGCATACGGAGATTACATTTTCACTGATATTCCAAACGGCAATTACCAGCTTGTCGCCCTGAAATACACCCCCGCCATGGGTGGTAAATGGCTTATGGTCGAATCCGATGTTGTGATCGGGAATGGCACGGATATTGTCAACGCTAATTTGACACTTGGCTTTGCAGCTCCCGGCGCACAGGATCCAATATTATCTTTATTGGAAAGAGCTTCCATTTCCGGAAAGACCCTTTCGACACCGATGGGAGGTCCTGCACAAAATTATTCTGATGTACCCGTTGTGCTTAAAACCGAATCCGGACTGGTTGCAAACACAACCAGTGATGCATACGGAGATTACATTTTTACGGATATTCCAAACGGCAATTACCAGCTTGTTGCCCTGAAATACACCCCTGCCATGGGTGGTAAATGGCTTATGACCGAATCCGATGTTGTGATCGGGAATGGCACGGATATTGTCAACGCTAATTTGACACTTGGCTTTGCAGCTCCCGGCGCACAGGATCCAATATTATCTTTATTGGAAAGAGCTTCCATTTCCGGAAAGACACTTTCGACACCAATGGCAGGTCCTGCACAAAATTATTCTGATGTAACCGTTGTGCTTAAATTCGGATCCGAACTGGTTGCAAATACAACCAGTGATGCCTTTGGAGATTACATTTTTACCGAGATTCCAAATGGAAATTACCAGCTTGTTGCCCTTAAATACACCTATGCCATGGGTGGTAAATGGCTTATGACCGAATCCGATGTTGTGATCGAGAATGGTCAGAACATTATCAATGCTAATTTGACCCTTGGCTTTGCAGATCCCGGCGCACAGGATCCAATATTATCATTACTGGAAAGAACTTCCATTTCCGGAAAAACACTTTCGACACCAATGGCAGGTCCTGCACAAAATTATTCTGATGTAACCGTTGCTCTGCTGAAACAGGCACCTGAACAATCAGTACCACCAGTACTGTCGCCTCCGATAGCCGATTTTACGGCAGATGTCACATCAGGGGATGCACCACTGAATGTGGCATTTACTGATGGGTCAACAAATGCTACTTCGTGGTTATGGGACTTTGGAGACGGAGAAAACTCCACGCAACAGGATCCGGTCCATACTTACGATAGTGTGGGAACCTATACTGTAACACTGACCGCGACCAATGCAAACGGCACTGCTACCGAGGTTAAGGATGATTACATCACCACAATGATACCTCAAAGCTACAAAAATAAAAACATCGTATTTCTGGTAATAGGTTCTGAAGATACCTGCAGGGTGAAAAATGCGGTCGCAGAAATGGGTATGGACAATATCGATGTGTACGGAACGTACCGTCTGGACACGGTTGAATCCCTTTTCAGTCCTTTTAATGATAGCATCGATCTGAGTCAATATGACATCATATTCATAACCAGAAGAGGTGGTATGAGCTTTATGGGTGCGAACCTGAAGCCTCAAATACTTGAACTGATGGAACATAAAAAGGATGATGCCCAGGTATTTGACTGGAACTATGGTGTCGGGACCGTTAATCACACAGAGCATCCGTATCTCGAGGATTACTGGGACGTGAGATCTGACGGAAACATGAACCGTCTGATCACATATCTTTCAGTGGCAAATCTTTCAAAGCCTTTCAGTGAATATGATGGTGAGATCAAGATCGAGCCACCGTTGGAAATGCCAGAGGTTGCTATATGCCACCCGGATGCGGATGACCTTTTTGAGGACCTTGCATCATATCTGGAATGGTATGAAACAAATGATGGTACTCACCATGTCTACAATCCTGAAAAATACACGGTCGGGGTCACGTTCTTCAAATCATGGGACGAGGAAATATGCGACAATGTGGCGAAAAGCGTTATAAAAGAACTGGAAGCCAGAGGAATTAACGTCATCCCTGCTTATAGGCCATCAGTCATGTTTACAGATGAATCTTACCGCCTCTTCAAGACCGGTGATGAATGGAAAGTGAACGCATTCATAGATCTTGGGAAGGGTGTGTGGATAATGTCTTCTGCTGTAAAGAATACTGAATATCTGCAGGAAGCAAATGTCCCTGTTATCAATGGGATCGTCTATGAAGGTACTATCAAGGAATGGGAAAATTCCACCACAGGCCAGGATTGCTGGTTCCAGTACCAGATACCGATCATGGAAATAGGCGGCGAGATCGAATCCATAGTAGTTGGCGGAAAGGAATACGACGAAACACTCCAGGCAAGGGTACTCAAACCGATCAACTACCAGATAGATTGGATGATCGACAGAACGGTACGATGGATGGATCTGCAGCGTATCGATAATAAGGATAAGAAAGTTGCAATCATATACTACGCTCACGGAAAACAAGGGGCAATGGTTGCAGGTAACCTTGATGTCGTCCCAAGCATACCGAACCTGCTGGATGCGATGAACGAAAGCGGATACGACCTTGACGGTATGCAGCTGAACAGGTCTGAATTCCTGCAGCTCGTGCTGCAACAGGGCAGAAATATAGGAGTATGGGCACCCGGTGAGCTCCAGAAAATGGTGGAGAACTATGATGTTGAACTCCTGCCTGTTGAGACGTACATGGAGTGGTTCAATGAAATAGAACCTGAAGCAAGGCAGAGTGTGATCGATTCATGGGGTGAGCCTCCAGGACAGGCAATGGTATATGAAAACGAGAGCGGTAAATACTTTGTTATCCCCAAGATATCTGTTGGAAACATCCTTGTTGCGCCTCAGGCTGCAAGAGGCTTCTCACAGAATGATACCCTGTTGTACCACGACCAGACAATGCCTCCATCTCACCAGTACATTGCATTCTACCTATGGCTTAAGAACGAATATGATGCGGATGCCATTGTTCACTTTGGAAGGCATGGGACACAGGAATGGCTGCAGGGCAAAGGTACAAGTCTTTCAATAAAGACATGCTGGCCTGCGATCCTGAT
>JAUWCK010000112.1 GCA_030609345.1 Methanosarcinales archaeon
GCCGGAGCTGCTCCCTGTCAGGCACCACGATCTCGGCAGCCGCTGATGGCGTCGGCGCACGCAGGTCGGCAACGAAATCGCAGATCGTGACATCAGTCTCATGCCCGACCGCGGATACGATCGGGATTTTGGAATCAAAGACCGCTTCCGCAACCTTTAGTTCATTAAACTGCCAGAGTTCCTCGATCGAGCCGCCGCCTCTGGCAACGATCAGCACATCGATCGGGTCTGTGCGCGACAATTTGTTCATCTGCTCGATCGCACCTGCGATCTCTGCTGCCGCGCCCTCGCCCTGCACCCGTGTCTGCGCAAGGATGATCCGCACAGCAGGAAAACGCCGCCCGATGACGTTTAGTATGTCGTGCAGCACGGCACCCGTGCGGGATGTGACAATCCCGATCGTCTTTGGAAACACAGGCAGCGGTCTTTTGCGGGCAGGATCAAAAAACCCCCTCTCAGACAATTGCGCTTTTAATTGCTCGAATGCCTGATAGAGTGCACCGATGCCGTCCGGCTGAATATCCCAGACCGTCAGTTGGTACACGCCTCTTTTCTCGTACACCGTAATATCGCCGCTGCATACCACCTTCAGCCCAGTACCGGGCTTGAATTTCAGCTTCGTATTCGCACCACGGAACATGACACAGTTTAACTGGCTATGCTCGTCTTTCAGCGTGAAATACATGTGCCCTGACGTATGGTGCGTGAAATTGGATATCTCGCCCCTGACAGAGACCTCGCAGAGCGACGGATCATCCTGAAGCCGGTGCTTGATGTACTGTGTCAGTTCACGCACGGTGTAGAGCATGAAGAGAAATGATCGCTGGATCAGTATAAACCTGTGCGAAGTGCAAGGTGAAAGTGAGTACAACGCAAAGCTGTCACAATAACCCGGACCAAGTCGGTGGGCGGGAAAGCCCATGAAACGCACAAAATTGTTATATAGAACTATGTGGAAGAGTGTATCAGCTTCCGACGCGTCTCCCGCTTCCGGATGAATGGTGGGACCCATCCATGCTCGAAATAACAATACACGGGCGAGGAGGTCAAGGCGTGGTTGTGACCTCCCGAATACTTGGCACAGCAGCACTCTACGATGGGCTGTATGCACAGGACTTTCCCCTCTATGGCGCTGCCAGACGGGGCGCGCCGGTCATGGCGTTTGTCCGAATCGACGACAAACCGATCCTTCTGAGAGGGTACATCGCAAAGCCCGACATCCTGATGCTGCTCGATGAGTCGATCATCGAGGTCAAGGATGTCTTTTCAGACGTACCAGCCGACTGCACCATAATAATAAACACAACCCGGAGCACAGGGGATTTTAAGGATGCGCATCCTGAAATAAAAGATCTAAGAGTCTTCTGTGTCGATGGAACCGGCATTGCACTTGAGTACCTGAAAAAGCCGATCCCGAATGTGGTGATCATCGGATTTTTGATCGGAATAACGCATCTGATCACGATCGATGCGTTTAGGAAGGCGGTCAGGGACGAACTCAGGAAATATCCTGAGGATCTGGTAGATAAGAACATAAAAGGCGCGCTGAAAGCCCACGAGCTGGTGACCGGGGCGGGGGCGGGGGTGACTGCGAGATGAATATCATCAATATATCTTATGATGGTGCGAACGGCGTTCCAGTGATCAGAGAGCCTGCGAGTGCGCTTAAAAACAATACCGGGACGTGGAGAGTCTTCAGACCGACAATCGACAGCGATAGATGTGTCAGGTGCGGCAAATGCTGGGTCTTCTGTCCGGAAGGTGCCATACACGTCGATTGCGACGATATATGGATCGACTACGATCACTGCAAGGGCTGTGGGATCTGCGTAAATGAATGCAAGTTCATCACAACCCAGAGGGAGGTGTGAAAAGTGAACACGAGACGGATGATCACCGGGAATGTCGCTGCCGCATGGGGGGCAAGACTTGCAAGGGCTGAGATAATCCCGAACTTTCCAATAACTCCCCAGACCGCGATAATAGAGGAGATTGCATCGTGGATTGCGAGCGGCGAGATGGACGCGGACTTCCTGCCGATGGAATCAGAGCACAGCGTTCAGAGCGCTCTTGCAGCTGCATCATCTGCTGGCACACGTGTCTTCAGCGCGACAAGCTCACAGGGGCTCCTGCTTATGACCGAGATGATGTTTGTGACGAGCGGTCTCAGGCTTCCCGTGATCCTGGTCAACGTCAGCAGGGGACTATCCGCGCCGATAACGCTCTGGTCCGATCACAACGACGCACTCGTGCAGCGGGACTCCGGATGGCTCCAGATATTCTGCTCGAACAACCAGGAGGTGCTGGACAGCGTGGTGATGGGATACAAGATTGCAGAGAATAGCGATGTTTTGCTGCCGATGATGATCAATCTCGATGGCTTTACGCTCTCCGCAACAAGAGAACCTGTGGAGATCCCTAATCAGGACGAGATAGATGATTTTCTGCCTGCATACAACCCGGAGCACACCATTCTGGACCCAAAAGAGCCGATGAGCATGGGCGGCGTTGTCTTTGAGGAGTATATGTACTTCAGATCACAGCAGCGCATGGCGATGCAGAATTCAAAGGGCGTCATAACGGATGTCTGCGCCGAATGGGAGAAGATGACCGGCAGGAAGTACGGGCTTGTCGAGTCGTACTGTCTGGACGATGCTGAGCGTGCGCTTCTGATCTGCGGCTCTGAATCAGCGATACTCAAATACACGGTCGATAAACTGAGAGCGAATGGGGAAAAGGTGGGAATGCTCAGGTTGAGAACGATGCGACCGTTTCCATGCGAGGAGATTGTTGATGCGCTCTCGGATGTGGAAGAGATCGGCGTAATCGATCAGGATATCTCCCCGGGAAGCGGCGGGATCATAGCAACCGAGGTGAAAGCCTGCCTCGGAAGGAGCGTTACCAGTTTCATTGCAGGGCTTGGCGGCAGAAGGATCGGTGCCGAAAAGTACGAGAAGATCTTCGGAAGACTTGGAAGAGATGTAGAGGAGTGGATATTTTGAAGACCCCTGATCTGAAGAAATTAACCGATATCCCGATGGAAGACTACCTTGTCGGGGGGCATGTCGCATGTCAGGGCTGCTCTGCGTCCCTCGGGCTCCGGCTTGCACTGAAGGTTCTCGGTAAGGACACAGTCGTCATCAATGGCTCCGGCTGCATGACCCTGCTCCCGGTTTATCCAACAACACCGCTTCGGGTTCCATGGATCCATCTTGCAATCGAGAATACTGGTGCTGCAGGAACAGCCCTGTACTATGCACTCAGAAGAAAGAATATAAAAGCCAATATACTGGGTTATGCTGGCGACGGCGCAACGTACGACATCGGACTCCAGAGCCTATCAGGAGCGGCAGAGAAGAATATCGACATGATCTATATCTGCTACAACAACCAGTCATTCGGGAACACCGGGCACCAGCGGGCAAGTTCGACGCCGCGTGCGTCATATACATCGACAACGCCGGTCGGGAAGGTTGAGGTGGCAAAGGATATGCCTGCAATCATGGCGGCTCATAAGATACCATACATTGCAACAGCATGTCCGTCATATCCGATCGATTTTCTGAATAAGGTTACGAAAGCGGCTGAGGTTAAGGGGATGGCTTTTATCGATCTGCTGGTGCCGTGTCCTGTCGGCTGGGGTTTTGATCCGGCAGAGGGGATTAACATCGGGAGACTTGCGGTGAGAACGGGGATCTGGAAGCTCTATGAGATCACGGATGGCAGGGTTAATCTGACTTACATTCCGAAGAAGAGGCGGGGTGTTTCGGAGTATCTGCGTGCGCAGGAGAGGTTCTCGCATCTGTCTGAACGGGATATCAAGGAGGTACAGGCAGAGGTTGATCGGGAATGGGATGAACTGGAGGCGCGGGGGTATGAGTATGAACTCGGGATTTGATGAAGAAGTCATGAAACTTGAGCTTACCAGAAGATTGGAAAATTTATCAGTGGGTGATGTCGCAATAAAACCTCCATCCGGGTAAATTATTTATTGGGAAATCCCTGAGGAGGTATTAGCATGTCTGACGATGAAAGATGGAATATTGGACGATTCGGTCTGGTCGATGCATTCGAAGATCAGGACAAGTTGACACCCCCTTCCCCGAGTATAAGAGTAGAAGCGCATCGATTTTAGTCTGCGACGCATGACTGTAGACGAAAAACTCTGGCCCTCGAGAAAAAGCGAGGGTGCCGACATCTCGACGATCGAGGAACTCGTCGGCGTCGATCTGGCGCTGGCGTACGAGATAAAGGACAAACGTGAGAAGATCGGAAGAGTCGAACTTGGGCTGGTGAGAATCCCGATCTTCTGGGACTGGATCGATCCGGTCACAGGGAAGAATACCAGTCAGATCAATTATTACATAAGCCGCCTGAATACGTTGATCGATACGCGAAACAGGGTCGATGCACACCATGAGGAACTCGTGCGGCGGGTGATCCCGGATTTCCATATCATCAGGGACGATGATGTGGTGATGAGCCGCACTACGGCAATCAAGCAGCGCGAACTCTATGACGAACTTATGTGGCGGATCAGAAGCTTGTCAATCGATGATGATTTTGTCAGGGAACTCATCCCGGACTTCGAAGATCAGCTCAACGGGATGTATGAGACCGGAGAAAACAGAAACTGGGCAACTGACCAGCAAAAGATCATCGGTATGCTCAGGGATACATATCAGGACTGGCTCAGTGAGGTTGGGAGGGCGTATCTGGATTATCTGACAGATGGTGGACTGGATGCCTTTCTTGCAGGGGTACCACCTGATGATGCTACCAGATGTGAGA
>JAUWCK010000159.1 GCA_030609345.1 Methanosarcinales archaeon
GAGTAATATGGCTTGCGCATGGCAACCGACCTCTCGAGCAGTTTATGCATCTCTTCTTCGGATGCACCCGATATGCTTATGAGATTGTCATTGCTGAGCAGACAACCCTTTAATTTTCCATTAGAGGTCACACGCAGGCGGTTACAGTTCGCACAGAATATAGAGTTATCGATCGGTCGCACGAGTTCGACCTCTGCGCCATCGATCATATATTTCCTGCGGCGGTGCATCTGTCTCGTGACGATCTCGGATGCGCGTGCGCGTAGTGCGTCTTCGACCGCGCCCATGTCAGCATTCTCACAGATCCCTGTGAAATCCATCAGTTCGATGATCTGGAGTATAACGTCCCGGTTTGACCGTACAAAATCGATCAGATCCCATATCTCGTCGTCGTTTATCCCGCTTAAGAGCACCATATTTAACTTAACCGGCGTAAGCCCCGCGTCCACAGCCGCGCACACGCCATCCAGCACCGAGTCAAGCGCATCGCTGCCGCCTCCTGTGATCTGCTGGTACCGGTCAGGACGCAGCGTATCTAGCGACACATTCACGCGATTAAGCCCAGCTTCTGCGAGATCGTAAGCATACTTTGAAAGCAGGGTCCCGTTGGTCGTAACCGAGACCTCCTGGAGTGCTGGCAGTTCTGCCACGATATCTACGAAATCGCTCCTGCAGAGCGGCTCGCCTCCTGTGAACTTAATCTTGCGCACGCCATGTGCAAGCGCTGCACGTACAAGGGTTGTGATCGTGTCCTTGGTGATCTCGCTATGCGCGTGTGCGTATGTAACTTCCCCCTCATGGTGGCAGTAGATGCAGTTTAAGTTACACCGCTGGGTTACGGATATGCGCAGACTCGTGATCCTGCGGTTGTACGAGTCGATCAGTGGGGGATATTCTTGCATTTTGTGTAACAGGTGTATGGTACACAAATAAGTTGTGCGGTTCATGCGGTCAACTTAACGCTGGTGCCCGGGTTCTGACTCAATAGTTTTCAGATATCCGAAACATGGGTGGCAGACGCTGTACGAACCGCTCCAGCCTGCAATAGACACGCCCTCTCGATCAAAGAATTAATCAGTGATGCGATCGTAATGGTTAGTACCATGTTCCCGAAGATCCGAATGCGCAGACTACGGCAGCCCGGGATACGAAATCTCGTAGCCGAGACACGACTTTCGCCAGAGGATCTCATCTGCCCGATATTCGTGGATGAGACCATAGAAAACCCAATAGAGATCGGGTCCATGCCGGGTCAATACCGTGTTCCACTGGATACGGTTGCGGATGAGGCAAAGGAGATCGAGGATCTCGGAATTCCGGCAATCATCCTCTTCGGGATACCTGAAACGAAGGATGAGGAAGCGACGAGCGCGTATGACGACGATGGCGTTATCCAGCAGGCGGTGCGGAATATCAAGTCAGGCACCGGCGGTCTGGTCATCGTAACCGATGTCTGTCTGTGTGAGTACACCACACACGGGCACTGTGGCATCGTCGATTATGCCAGAGAAACGGTACTCAACGACCCAACGCTTCCGATCCTCGGGAAGGTTGCGGTCAGCCATGCCCGCGCAGGCGCTGATATCGTTGCGCCGTCAGGCATGATGGACGGCATGGTGCGTGCTATCAGGACTGCGCTCGACATCGACGGATTCACAGACACCCCGATCATGTCATACTCTGCCAAGTACTGCTCATGCTTTTACGGTCCGTTTCGGGAAGCCGCAGACTCTGGATACGCATTCGGAGACCGCGGCGGGTATCAGATGGACCCTGCAAACTCAGATGAGGCGCTCCGGGAGGTGGAACTGGACATCGCGGAGGGCGCGGATATCGTGATGGTGAAACCCGCGATGCCGTATCTCGATGTCCTCTACCGGATCAAGACCGCATACCAGATGCCGACCGCTGCCTATCAGGTGAGCGGCGAGTATGCGATGATTGAGGCGGCAGCCGCGATGGGCTGGCTCGACCGCGATCAGGCGATCTACGAATCGCTGCTCTCGATCAAACGTGCAGGCGCGGACATGATTCTCACGTACTTTGCAAAGGATGCGGCACGGATGCTGCGCGAGGATTTTGGGGCGTAGCACCACGATGATCTGATTTGTGGGCATGATGCGAGATTAACGCGGGCGTTAATGTGATAGCATTGGCGTTGCCATCATCCGCGCATCTGACTATGACAAAACTTATTAATATGTACCATTCAAATAGTACATGTATGGATAAGCTGGAAGAGATTATTGTAGAATTTCATAAAGAACCACTCCCCCGATTATTTAAAAGAGAGTTATCCGTTCCGGTGGACACCGACAAAGTGATAACGATAGTAGGTTTGAGGCGTGTGGGAAAAACGTACTACCTCTTTCAAACGATCCGAGAACTGATGGATCAGGGACTTGAAAAAAAGCGGCTATTCTACATAAACTTCGAAGATGAGAGAATAAGCGATATATCTGTAAACGATCTTGCCAGGATCATTGAACTATACTACAAGACAAATCCGGACGCAGAGACACTTTATCTTTTCTTTGACGAGATCCAGCTGATCGATGGCTGGGAGCGTTTTGTCAGGCGGCTGACCGAGAGGAAGAATGCCAGGATCTTCCTGACCGGATCCTCATCAAAACTGCTCTCGAAAGAGATTGCCACGAGCCTCCGGGGGCGGACATTATCCTTTAACCTGTTCACGCTCTCATTCAGGGAATTTTTGCATGCAAAGGAGTTCACGCCCGGTTCCCCGCTTATCGAATCGGAAAGGGGCGACCTGAGACGATACCTTGATGAGTACCTGCAATCAGGCGGGTTTCCTGAACTGTTGCAATACGACCGGATGATCAGGTTGCGAACACTGCAGGAATACGTGGACCTGATCATCTACCGGGATCTGGTGGAAAGGTACGGCATAGAAAAAATATCTGCCTTAAAATTCATGATCAAATCCCTGATACGAAACTTTGCACGGGAGTTATCTGTCCGGAAATTGCATAATTACCTGCAGTCGGCAGGCGTGTCGCTGAGCAAGACAAAGGTCTACGAATATTTCTCATATCTGGAAGATATAAATTTTATTTTCCTTCTCAAAAAGTACGGAAAAGGTGTGAGGGAGGTTGAAGGAAGCATCCCAAAGATATACTTAATCGACCTTGGATTTGTAACGCTGCACGGGCTGGAAGATATCGGAAGGAGAATAGAAAATGTGGTTGCAATAGAGTTATTGAGAAAAAAGAACTACTGGAGCCCCCTCCTCGAAGTGTTCTACTGGAAAGATATGTACGGACGCGAGGTGGATTTTGTTCTCGCCGAAGGTTCGGAGGTCACGCAGTTGATACAGGTATGCTACGATGTTGCTGACCCATACACAAAGGATCGGGAACTAAAGTCACTCATCAAGGCGTCAAAGGAGCTGGATTGCAGTAACCTCTCTGTGATCACATGGGATTATGAGGGTGAGGAGGAGTTTAAGGGATGCAAGGTCGGTTTTGTTCCGCTCTGGAAGTGGCTGCTTTAAGGATGTTTAGCCCGATCAAGTTATTTTGTGACAGTCCCTGATGTGTGCGAGATTGTCAGAGGAGGTACTATCTGAACAGGGGATGTAGAGATATCAGGAGAGGGTTTGTCGCCCCCTCCGGACACGTCACGACCTTCCCCGCACCATGATCAGCCGGTTGATCGCATTCACAAGCGCCTCGACCGATGCCAGCACGATATCCTCTCTCGCTGCGCCAGCGCTCACGATCCTGCCTTTCTCATCCTCCACCGCAACCGTCACCTCTGCAAGCGCGTCAGA
>JAUWCK010000142.1 GCA_030609345.1 Methanosarcinales archaeon
TTTGTTGGTGGATTGTTGGGGAAATGTGACAAATCTGGTGTGGATTCTCTGGTCATGGACTTTAATTATATGTAGACGAGGGGAGTTGGATGGGCGTGGTGGGTGGAAAGTACGGATATCACTGGATTTTTCGACAGTGCCTCTGATACCCTCAATCACTGGCGAAAAGAATTGATCGACTTCTTCTTTTATTTGATCTGCCTTCTTTGAGCTAATTATTTCAATCCGATCTCCTAATGGAAGTTTATCTTTAATCCTATTCCATTCATCGGATTCGTGGACAATGACATTATAAGCAGGACCATTTGAAATTAAAGCTTCAAGTAGTATCTGCTCGCCTCGTTTATCATTGATGGTGAAACCGGTACACGGCAGGTATAATTTAGTTTTCATTTTTTACCTCATGTCACCCGAACCCCGCGACCACAAGTACAGAGCCCGCACGTTTCGATCCCATGCTGTTCACCTGCCGCCATGTAATGCCGCCCACAACCACTCACGCCCGCACCCGGCATCGATCGGCGTCTGTACACCACATACACCGCCAGAAGATACGCAAAGAGCGCAACGAAGACGAATGGCATGACCGAATCGAATATCACGGACGGCGCGTACCAGCAGGATGTGCAGAACATATACAGCGCCAGTATCGTTGCAACGAGCATACTGATGACCGTTTTCATGGCTAAACCCTCATCCTGATTCTTGATAAACCTTGCACAAATAAACTATATAGAGGATCATATCTGCCTGATTATCTCATACCCAAAGACTGCGATCGTGATCGCAACAGAGGTGAGCGAGAGCGCAAGCACCGCATTCGAGTAACTTGCAGAGAGGACCCACCATGACAACCCGCCAAGAACGTGCGTGATGCTCATCAAGAGGACGATGGAGACGCCGATGTAGTATATCCTTGAATCCTCAAGATATTTCAGCACAGTATAGCCGGCAGCGTAGTAAAAGAAGACCGTAAACACGAGATACGGGATTACGAGGTTATGGTGGACCGCATAAACAAGGGTCGGACTGTGTTCGTAATCCTTAATCATCTCGATGCTACCCGCAAGATAGAATGTGAGCGCGTAGTCGATGACAACCGCAGCAGAGAGGACGAGCGGGATCGCCTTATAGTTGCGATAGATCGATTGCAAGTTCTGCGATATTTGCGGCATAATCTCCCGTCCGGCTGAGACTGTCAATGACGATTTCCGGTGAGGAAGTGGCTGCGGCGGTAGTCATCGACTTTGATAACAGTTCTTTTGCCGTATCATTCTTCGAGAGAACGTCATTTGCAAGAGATGCATCCGACTTCATGAGCGATTCGATGCTGTTTGCAACGAGATTCTGCGAAACCTTGACAGATTCCCTGATGCCGAGTGCAGCATCCGGGACGTCCGTATGGCTAAACGCATCCGCGATCTTGACCGCATGATCTCCAATCCGCTCGAGGTTTCCCGCTGCCAGCCGGTAATAGAACGACTCGATGAGGCTCAGTTCATCAATTTTTAATATCCTGCCCAGGTTCAACCGGGTGATGAACTGCTTTGAAACCAGTAGATACATCCGATCGACCTCATCATCCCTCGAGATGATTTCTCTTAAGATTTCGTCATCTTTTATCTTCAGATAATTGATCAAACCGTCAAGCATCAGAAATACGAGTGACGACATCCGTTTAATGCCCTTTTCTATCGTGAACTCCCCGACATCGAGGAGATCGTTGATCTCGATCACCGTATCGGTTTCTTTGACCACCTCGATCCCGATAAGATTCTGGCTTATGCTTTTTACCCTCTTCTTCGTCTCCTTCGGGATGTGATCTGCACGTATCTCAATGGATCGGTGTCCCATCACATACGCACCTATAATGTCCCGCATGATCGCGTCCATACTCTTACCATCAAGTTCCAATCGCTTCGCGGGAGGGTCAGAATCGTGTACGGGCGGTGTGATCGCAATCGACCCATCGTCCTGATACGAGATCCTGACCAGTGACCCGGCAACCAATCCCGAATCGACAGCCCATTTCTTTGGCAGTGTGACGATGTATGTTGACTTTCCGGTCACCTGCACCTTTCTTGTATCCATAGCAACACTTCAGTTCAATTTCACCCTATCACCTGTTGCCATGTACACCACGCTTTCGCAGATATTGCCGACATGATCTCCAATCTGCTCAAGATACTGTGCCACAGACGTCAGATGTGATGCGTTCTCGATCTTTCCCGGATTCTCAACCATAAATGTAAGTAACACCCGCCTGAGCTGGTCAAACATTGCGTCGATCTCATCATCGCGCTTTGCGATATCGTAAGCTAAACTGGAGTTCGACTCGCCAAATGCAAGCAGTGCGCCGTCCAGCATCTCGCATGTTATGTGAGCCATTATGGGAATGTTGATCAGGGGCTTTACGTGTTTCTCATTATTATTTGCAATTACAATCTTTGCAATATCCACAGCAAGGTCACTCATCCGCTCGATATCAAGATTGATCTTGACCAGAGCCTCGATCATTCGCAGATCCTGTGACACTGGCTGCCGGAGTACAGGAAGGCATATACAGGAGGTCTCAATCTCTGCAGAAAGATCATCAATCCTTGCATCGCCTTTTATTACAGCCTCTGCCTGTTCGACATTATGATCCTGCAGTGCCTCAACCGAGCCTTTGATCGCTGCATTTGCCAGTTTGCTGAGTCTCAAAACCTTCTGTTGCACATTTGCAAGTTCCTCATTGTATTGTTTTTCAACCATTATATCCTTCCTTATCCCTCTATCCAAACCTACCTGTGATATAATCCTCTGTACTCTTCTTTTCCGGATTTTCAAAGATCTGCTTCGTCTTTCCAAGCTCGATCATCTCGCCAAGCAGGAAGAACGCCGTGTAATCAGATACCCTCGCTGCCTGCTGCATGTTGTGTGTCACGATGACGATCGTGTAGTCGCGTTTTAACTCGCCGATCAGGTCCTCGATCTTGGCAGTCGATATCGGATCAAGCGCACTGCACGGCTCATCAAAGAGTATCACAACCGGAGTCACTGCAAGCGTTCGTGCGATGCAGAGCCGCTGCTGCTGCCCGCCACTCAGATCGAGTGCAGATATGTCGAGTTTGTCGCTCACCTCATCCCAGAGCGCAGCAGCCACAAGACTCGTCTCAACGACTTCGTCCAGTTCATGTTTACCGCGTATGCCATGAACGCGGGGACCATAAGCGATGTTGTCATAGATCGACATCGGAAAAGGATTGGGCTTCTGAAAGACCATCCCGATGCACTTCCGTATCGCTACCACATCCACATCACAGTCGTAGATGTTCTTGCCACCGAAGAGCAGTTCGCCAGTGATACGGCAGTCCTTTATCAGGTCGTTCATCCGGTTGATGCATCTGAGGAATGTGGATTTGCCGCATCCGGACGGACCGATAACAGCGGTGACCTTGTTCTCTGGTATATCCATCGAGACGTTCTTTAACGCCTGTGCATCACCGTACCAGAGGTTTAAATCACGGCTTTCGATTTTAATCTCTTCTTTTGTCATTTATCCATCATCGTATCAACAACCAGTTCCTGCTCACCGCCCGGAAGCACCCGGCAAATCCGCAGATCCCCCTCATCGATCTAGATTAAGTTGTAGCACTGGGTCGTCCTCGCCTTGATCTTGTTTGAACATGCGGTTCCTGCATTCGCAACAAACATATCATTCAGCCGCCAGACATGGGGCACATGCCTGTGTCCGCAGAGCACGAGATTAACGCCGCAACTGTCGAGCAGTTCAAGCACATCGCCTGAATCCACAGGAATCTGCTCCTCCCGCCCGGTCATCGGAACCGGAATCAGGTGGTGGTGGAGCGCGAAGACCTTGAAATCGTCCGTCTCAAAACTCTTCGCAATCCAGTCATACAGATCCCTTCCAACATGCCCATCATCGATGTCGGGCTGGGACGAATCCACTCCGACGACCGTGACGCCTTCATGGGAATGGTATGAGGATCGTGCCCCGAAGAAGTCCTCGAAGTACAGGTACCCGACGTTTCTCGAATCGTGATTTCCGGGGACGATCACCTTATTTTCACAGTCGATCCACCCGAGCACCTCTTTTGCACCCTTAAACTCGGAATGGGCGCCGTTCTGGGTCAGATCCCCTGTGAC
>JAUWCK010000032.1 GCA_030609345.1 Methanosarcinales archaeon
GAAACAGGTGCGATTCCATGAACATAGAAGACACACTGATTATGATCCCGGGACCTGTCCCGGTCGTGCCGCGCATCCTGCGTGCGATGGCAAAGCCAGTGATCAACCACCGCGGTGAAGAGTTCGCAGAGATGTTTAACGAGTGCAGGGAACTGCTCGCAGACCTGTTCCAGACCAGAAACGAGATCCTGCTGTTAAGCGGCTCAGGCACCAGCGGAATGGAGGCGGCTGTCGGGAACCTGATAAATCCGGATGAGACGATCGTTACAATCGTAAACGGCAAGTTTGGCGAGCGATTCCGCGATATCGGCAGGAGATATGGAAATACCGTACCGATTGAGTCCGAGTGGGGCTACCCGATCGATCTGGACGCAGTCGCGGCAGCGCTTGATGCCGGCGCGGATGCGGTTGCGATGGTGCACAACGAGACCTCGGTCGGGATGCTGAATCCCGCTGAGGAGGTCGGAAAACTAGCACGCAAGCACGACGCGCTCTTTATCATGGACGGGATCACCTCGATCGGCGGAACCGACACCCCTATCGATGAATGGGGTGTGGATATCGCAATCATGGGATCGCAGAAGTGCATCGCTGCGCCGCCAGGATTTGCCGCGGTCTCGGTGAGCAAGCGTGCATTTCAGAAGATGGAGGACGTTAAGAATCCGCCGTACTACCTTGATCTCAAGGCACACCGGAAGAGTGCCGGCAAAGGGCAGACTCCGTACACGCCCTCGATTCCACTATTCTTTGCGATGCAGGAGGCGCTTTACATCGCTCACGAGGAAGGGCTTGACGCACGGAGGCAGAGACATGCAACAGGTGCGGCGGCAGTGCGTGCAGCAGCCGATGCCATGGGAATCGAGATGTTTCCGCAGCCGGACGAGAAGAGCAGGTACTCAGACACCGTCACAGCGATGAAGGTGCCATCAGGAATTCTATTTGACCAACTGAAGAAGGAGATGCTTGCTCGCGGGATACTGATCGCGGGAGGACAGGCACATCTCAAAGGGAACATATTTCGGATCGGTAGCATGGGCAATTTCAGGTCAAAAGACATCCTGATCACGATCCAGATGCTCGAATCGATCCTCCATGCACACGGAGCCGTCTCTGACTCTGACTTCGGGGCAGGGATCAGGGCTGCCGAGTCGATGCTGCTGTAGTGGAGTCCGTAGATCGAACGTGCTCGAGTAACGTGTGGCACTGTCTGAAAATCAAGTGATTTATCACCGCGGTCTGCGAAGCAGCGCCGAAGGCCGAACGCGGAGAGCGCAGAGTTTCGAGACTGCGTAAGTCCTCTGCGTGCTCTGCGGTAGAATCTAAGGCATGGCGATACTTAAAAAAGCGATAGTGCCTTATCGATCATGTACTGTAGGTTTACAACCATTCGCAATCACAGCAAGGTGATCCCTGTATCCGGGGAGTTTGACCGTCTTCAGGATAGAGAGACGTTTTTGCAGCTCTGCAACCTCTTTTTTAAATATCTCTTTAGTGTCTGCGGTTGAATCGATGCTTCTGGCTTTTATCATGAGGATCAAGTAGCCATCATCCTTTAAGAAATATTCAGCGTTCGCAAGAGCAATTTCTGCCTGATTTCGCTGCGCTATGTCCTGATAGATGAGATCCACCTTATCCACGAGATAGGAGTATCTTTCGGGGTGGTTCGCATCCGCAAAGATAGGAATCATGTTCTGCCGGGATTCGCATCTTGAAATAAGTTTTTTCATGACGGTTGGCGAAAATTCAAGCACATACACGAGCCCCTTCTGCACGATATCGGAAATATGGCTTGCTGTGCTTCCGGATGCCGCACCGAGATAGAGGACCAGCGAAGACTCGGTGATCGGCGGGACAAATCCTTTCAGGATCAGTGCAGCCAGTTTACTGTGGCGAAAATCCCATGTCCGAAACTCGCCCTGCCGGCTCACGGTTGCAAGTTGCGTTTGACTTGCTTGACCTTCCGGACTTGCCTGACTCCGGTATATGCCGCAGCCGATCTCTGTGTAATCCGCGTTCATGGCTTCGGAGGCGGATGATATGCGATGTTGTGGCAATCAGCACACTCATCACCCATGCTCTCGTTTTCATAGACGTACATCGCAGGAGTACCGTAATCGTTCATCGCTGTAGCGTTATAATGGCAGCCGACGCACGACTCGATGGTTACATTGTGCCCGTGATATCTTCCAGCGGTCTGGTTGTATATATTATGACATCTCAGACACTGGGCGTTATCATCCCAATCGATATCGAGACGTTCGTGCTCATACGCCCTCGGACCCGGGCTTATGATGTTATCATCAAGAGAGTGGCACCTCGTACACGATGGCATCGAACTCCACTTGTGCACTCCGCCATAGTCTGTGATCGCGATCTCGAAGAAGTCCTCATCGTAATAGATGCTGAAATCCACATCGGTATGACAGATCAGGCATCCGTGGTAGTTCGATGGGTTACCGGTGGTAGTGTTCATAACCAAACGCTTATGTACACTATCTCTGAGCATCGACGATATCGCGGGGACTCGTGTATAGTCCTTCGGTGGGTTTTGCAGGGATGCACCTGCATGCCGGGAACTGGCGGAATGGCAGTCGGTGCAGTGCGGGGATGCCAGGTAATGGACGTTCGGGGTAACGTCATCAGCCCAGAGCAGATGACAGGGTTTGCATGGTGAGGACATGCCCCAGTTATCATCACGCCGTGCACCTTCGTTTCTCACGATCTCCGAATGGCAGTTTATGCATACCTGATCCCCGGTCCTATCATATCCTGTTGCGCCTGTCCATCCTCCGCTTGAATCGGGATACGCGTGTCTCGAATAGAAATAAGTGCCGCTCCCGCTGAGTCCCTGTGGATCGCGGCCCAGGAATGCAACTCTGCTATCTCTCTTGTGCGTCATATCAGGCTCATTGGGTGCGAGATTCGCGGGATCATCATCCATCGCATAGTTGTTATAACCATCATTGATATTGTCAAAGACATGGGAGTGACAGTCCCTGCATCCCGGGACGGATGTCTTGTGGATGTTTAAGTGATCAGAACCGCAGTGGCAGTTGCCACATGTTGCTCCGCCTTGATAACTATCATAAGGATGCTGCGGGTAGTTTTCGGATTCGGGATGGCAGTCACCGCATGAGAGCACATCACTCTCAGCGAATAACGAATGGAATGAATTATGGCAGAATGAGCAGTTAACTACCGATTCTCCATCCGGATGCCCTCCGACATCTCTCGGATGCCCGGTTGATATATCCAGCCACTGCGGAATCTCTGAGCCAAAGGAGATCGGGTGGCACGATGAGCAACTCGGATATGCGTTATCGATCTCTCCGGGCTTTGAATCGGTGATGTGCCCATGACAGCTCGAATTCGAGCAGGATTGATCTGCAAGATCGGTATTCTGCGACGGTTCAACATTCCTGTGCGCCCCATAAGCATATCCCGCACTGTCTTGCCAGTATGCGTTGTAACCATGGTCAATGCCGTGGCAGAAGGTGCACTCGACGATCGTGGTCTCATCACGAACTCTTCCGGAGCCCTGGTGGCACGGGGAACATTTCTCTTTTCCGCCCCCTCTACTTCTTGTTCGTTCATGATATGGATATACATTGAGATACGCCTCTGGTGTGTGGGTCAGTTCGGAATCTATCAGATACGATAGATCGAACCCACCCGATCTTCCAAGAACATCTGCCCAGCTATGGCTATGCCCACCGCCACCGTCCTCACCTCCACCTCCACCTCCTCCGCCACCACCGCCCCCTCCCCTTCCACACTTTATTCTTGTTTGTTTATGATATGGGTATACATTGAGATACGCCTCTGGTGTGCGGGTCAGTTTGGAATCTATCAGATGTGAGAGGTCGAACCGATCACCCGATCTTCTAAGACTGTCTGTCCAATCTGTCCAGCTATGGCGGTGATCTCCATCACTGCCCGACCCCCCTCCACCACCATCGTGACCACCACCGGAACCAGACTGCCATGACCATGGATATATAGTCTCGGCAAGGCTCTTCTCTATGTGACATCGATCACATCCCCACCGCCCTACTGTGAACGTCTTCGATCCCTTGATGGTGGTGCCTGATGATTCCGCTTCCACGGATATCATGAAATTCACGGGATAGCTTCCATTAAAGTTCGCTCCCCCGGCATCGTCGTCTGTGATCTCAAAACTCGCTGTGTATAACCCATCTCCCCTATCATGCGCACATCCGCTCGCTATGATCATGGCGGCATTGCTCACATTATAATGTACACTCTCAACCGCAGCCCTGAATCCTTTGCTATCCATGAGCAGGACAGTGAAGTTCACGGTTCTGTTGTAACCATCAGAGCGCCATAAATCAGAAGGCGCCTCATACACCCAGTAATATGGATCGAGAAGATATGTGCCCTTCTCTGTGCTGATCAGCAGTTGTGTACATGCCCCCTCGCCTGCCTGAGATGATGCATCCGCTCCGGCAGTGGCGATCATACCACACATCAGCGAGGTTACCACAATGACAGAGAGCAGAAGCGTACATCGAAGATTCCGACTGTTCAGCGCGCATTTAATCTTGGATTTGAGGGACATGATGATCACCTGTTTTTGTATTCATAGACCCTCACTTAAACATTGTTGGAATCGCTCAGTGGTAAGGAAATCACGACACAATCGGAAAATCCAGTGAAATCACTATATCCCTAAATTTTACCGCAGAGCACGCGGAGAACGAGAGAGGTATCAGAAAAACAGAGCGATGATTGAAACGATCTTAAAACTCTGCGCTCTCCGCGGTGATAAAACACTCGGATTTGTAGACAGTGCCGGAAATCACCTTAAAATAACCCCACTTTCGATCCGACATCACGCGGGGCTGTAATCCGCGCAATCGTTCATAACATCGCCCTGACCGGGTCAAGGATGGAATTGATGTACGAAGCCGCTGTCTTTTTTAGATCCATCGGATGCAGCCCACCTTCCGCGAAATCGCGTGCAAGTTCCTCGAAAGTCTCGTAGCAGAGATCGCCGCCGAACTTCGATGGTCGTTTAACCTCTACAGAAGAGAATCTCGGGAAGATGTGGTACCTGAAGAGTTCGATCACAGGATTGTCGTCCACCGACCCTTGCGTGCAGAATGAACGGTTGATCTTCTTCTCGACCGCCTTCGTATCATCATCCACTGAAATATAATTATCCTTCGATGATGACATCTTCTCGCCATCCAGACCGAGAAGGATCGGCGTGTGTATGCACGCAGGAGCGCGAAATCCGAGCTTTGGCAGTTCCTCCCGTGCAAGCATGTGGATCTTGCGCTGGTCGATTCCGCCAACAGCAGCATCGGCACCGAGATGCATGATATCGAGCACCTGCATGAGCGGGTAGATCATCTGCGACACCATCGGGTGTTGCACGCTTCTTGCGACCTCGCTCATGCTGCGCCTCGCCCGGTTAAGCGTGGTATCCTGCGCCAGCCTGAGCACATTTAACGTATATTCCGGATCCATCTGGAATTCGCTTCCGTTGACAAACTCTGCCTTATCAAGCCCGAGCGCGATGAAACACTGCTTGTTGTACTCTGCGAGTTCTTTCACCTCTTCAAGCGTCCCCTTCTCGTTCAGATACGCATGTAAATCCGCAAGCAGCACTGTTATCTTAAATCCGGCATTTTGAAGATCGATAAGTTTGTTTACAGTCAGAACATGACCGAGATGTATCTTTCCGCTCGGTTCATATCCTGCGTAAGCGGTAGGCGTCTTCTCTGACGCCAGCAGCCCGTTTAAGTCATCGATGGTCACGATCTCCTGTGTGTTCCGGGTGACCAAATCATATCTGTCCATCAATCCACCCATTGGACAGCGATGCGTTTTAATCTTTCCCAGCCCGGGGGCAGTCATGGCTTGCGGTGTCAACAGTCCCGTTCACGGAGATTTATATGGGGTGAGTTATACAGGATGCGGCTGGATATCTTATCATCTTGATAATCGCTGTTATTGCAGCAGCCATTATGGTGCTTATTTTTATTGGATTGGTCGTGTTTGTGCTATGCGCCGCAATTCACCGCACGGCATGTCTCGATGATTGGAAAGGAGACTATATCAATCATGAAAACCAGAATGGATATGGTGATAGATGTGAAAACCGTGACCGTCGAACTGAAACCCAAAACCGTTGAGAAATTGAGAGTCATCGGCAAAAAAGGAGAGAGCTACGACGATACTATTCGGCATCTGATGGCTGTGGTAGACTACGAGAGATTTATGTTGGAACAGTATAAGATCATAGATGAAGAAGATGAATGGATATCTTTGGATGACTTGTGATGCCAAAAACCATTCTTTTATCGAAAATTGCAAGAAAACAACTTGATCCATTACCAGAAGATACAAGGAATAAAGTTAAAAAGGCGTTATATTCTATAAATGAGCCAGAAAAGAGTAAAATGCTTGATACTAAAAAATTAAAAGGTGTTAGGGGTAGAGAGGATCTTTTTCGATTGAGAATCGGAAATTATCGTGTTGTTTATTTTGAAGATGTTGATAGCTTCAAGATAATTCAGATTTTCCAGCGTGGGAAGGGATACAAATGGTTATGAAACTGGGTGGCGTGGATGCGACTTTCGGACTTTCACCCACCTCTGCCCGCGCTCTCCAGACGCCCAACCTCCAGCCCGCGGATGCCCCCGACTTCAGTTGGGAGCGGCGAGGCTGGGGCTGACATGAGAGTACGCCCGATGTGGGGGTGGTCAGAAGTGTTTTTGCGATGTTTGTGCGGTTGGGGTCATATTCAAGTATAACGTCTGTCACTCCAAGTTTTGAATATCTGAAAAATACACAAGTCAGAACCTGACGCCACGTAAGCTGACGACCCCCAAGCCCGATGACGCAAAAGACATAAATCAGAACGCCTCCAAATCAAGCAGCATGGGATTATGCACGGCATGTGATGGCAGAGGATTTATCATCATCGAAGAAAAGAAGTGTTCCGCCTGCAAAGGCACCGGAAAGGCAAAATCGATCAATTTGGCTGAGTTATCTGAGAAGCAGTTGAGTCAGGCACTCGGCGGCTCATGTCCTGCCTGCAACGGCACAGGAATCGTCACGATAACAGAGAAGTGCCAGGAATGCAATGGTTACGGGGAAGTCAAGGAATGCAGGATATGCGGTTCATCGTTCAGCGGAGATGGTGACATCTGCAAGAACTGCACAGAAAAACCATCAGTATACCTCCTGAGCGCTCTCTGCGACACACAAGACCTCGTGGTGGGCAACGTCTACGAAGGGACTGTTAACGGGACTGTGGATTTTGGCGCATTCGTTGACCTATCTCGGAGCGTACGCGGACTGATCCATTCGAGCAACCTCAGTTCGGAAGTTAACGTCGGGGATGTCGTGCATGTGAAGCTAAAGAACATAAAGCCGAACGGAAACCTCGAGCTGGTGCCAGTAAAGCTGAAAGAATACGAGATCGTGGAAGTGGAGAAAGAGTATCCGGGATATACAAGTTCCGAACTTCCGAAATGCGTCGGTAAGACCGTATCCATTTCAGGGAAGGTTATTTTAGTAAAACAGACCGCAGGACCGACGATATTCACCATACTCGATGAATCCGGCACGGTCACGTGCGCTGCATTCGAGCGTGCTGGCGAGCGTGCGTATCCCGAGATCGATGCAGATGCCATCGTTACGGTGACCGGGGGGGTTTCGCTCCGAAATCAGGACATACAGATCGAAGTTCTGGCTATGAAGCGTCTGCCCAGGCGCGAGGCGACAGAGATTCATGATCGCATCGAGGATGCGCTCGATGCCACCTCCGAGCCTCACGAGATCGACTTCCTGATCGAGAGCGACACGCTCTCCGCGCTCAAAGACGGGATGCGTGCGGTTGCAAAGCGGATCAGGAGGGCGATCTTCTCATCCCAGCCGATCGTCATCAGGCACCATGCTGATGCGGATGGGATGACCGCAGCAATAGCGATTGAGCGTGCGATCCTTCCGCTGATACGGGAGGTCGGCGGAACCGATGCCGGGTATCATTTTTATCGGAGGTCGCCATCGAAGGCGCCTTTCTACGAGATGGTGGACATCGTCAGGGATATCTGCTTTGCGCTGGACGATCAGGCACGGCACGGTCAGGACCTGCCGCTCCTTGTGATCGTTGACAACGGATCGACCGAGGAGGACCTGCCTGCATTCAAGCAGACCGCGATCTACGGGATCGATGTCGTCGTGGTCGATCACCACCATCCCGATGCGGTCGTGGATCAGTATCTCTGCGAGCATGTGAACCCGTACCACGTCGGCGGCGACTTCGGGGTCACGGCAGGGATGATATGTGGTGAGATCGCACGGATGATCAACCCCGAGATCACTGATGAGATAAAGCATCTTCCAGCGGTGGCTGCTCTCGGCGATCGGTCAGCTGCGCCAGAGGCGGGGAAGTACATCGCTCTCGTCTCTGACCGGTACGAGACGTCCGATCTTTCGGATATCGCGCTCGCACTCGATTATGCGGCATTCTGGCTCAAGTTCCAGGACGGGCGCGGGCTTGTCAACGACATCCTCAACTTCGGAAAACTCGACCGCCACAGGGGGATTGTGAAACTGCTATGCGAGCAGGCGAGAGGTGCGATTGAGGATCAGTTGGCTGTGTGCATGCCGCATGTGCGCATGCAGAGACTGCCGAACGGAGTATCCTTAAACGTGATCGATCTCGA
>JAUWCK010000079.1 GCA_030609345.1 Methanosarcinales archaeon
TTCGATCTCTTCGATGTTGGCTGGTTCGGAACTGAGCTGTCCTGCATTTAGAAGCTGGTGATTATGGCAATATGGACACCTCATCGGACATCCCATCAGAAAGACAACCATTACAGCATGACCAGTCCAGTCAACCATCGATAGCGGGATCACGTTCTTTGCGGTCATAGCCGCCTCCTGAACTCAGGGTTTCGCATCAGGCACGATTCCGCGTTGTATGCGGAATCCTTCCTGATCCGTTTCCAGATTGTTTCGATGCTTTCCTCCCGAATATTCCCGTAAGGAATCGGGATACATGCACAGGGCAGCACATCCCCCTGCGGAGTTATATGAAGCCATCTTTTCCCTGCAAAGCAGCCCGTTGTCTTCATCGCGTGCGGTATCGAGAATACCCGCACCCTGCCATCGTTTGCTGCCCACTTGACAAACGAATCGAGGGTTTCGCGATCCGAATCAGTCAAAACATCGCTTTCGTGATCGATCCACCTCCCTGTCGGCACGATCTCATAGAACGAGAGTTCGTGGACGCCAGTTTCCACAGCGAGCGAATAAAATTCCTTCAGGTCATTGATGTTCATCGGGGATAGCACAACATAGATATCAACAAACATGCCTGCCGCAAGCGAGTTTTTGATCGCAGCGAGCGCTTCGTCAAATACCCCGCTTCTCCCCCTCATCCGGTCATGCTCCTCCGGATGCGGGCTATCGATGCTCACATTGACCGCGAAGAGTCCGGCATCCTTCAGCGATTCTGCCAGCTCCATTGTAAGCCCTGTTCCAGACGTAAACACGGTTGCAATCGCCTTATCAGGATCGACATGCCTGACCACCTCTGCAAGTTCCGGGTACATCATGGGCTCGCCGCCGTCGAATATGATCAATGTGGTGCCCATGTCGGTCACCTGATCAATCACATCCTTCACCACCTCTGGCGGCAGAGAGGCTTTACTTTCGGTATCAGGAAGTGCGCAATGGACGCACCTGTTCGGACACTCCTCTGTGATCGATATCGTGACCTGGTCCGGGATATTTTTTCCAAATCTGGCATTAAACTGGCTTTTCACAAGCCGATCAAACGCTTTCCCTGGTATCGGCGGCACCCACGTCGAGAAGATCAGTTCGTCCCCATCTGCGCCAACCGGCTTTGCGCTCTCGAAGATATCGAGAAGATCAGACGTGAATGGCTTTATTGCGGGTGCAAGGACGCCGCTCATGGTCATGCTGCCGTCTGCGTCAAGATAGACGCTGAACCATGGTCGTTTGTAGAGTGGATACATGCTCTGTTTTTGTTGTTGTCGTCTGTGTGCATAAACATAGTAGCCACAAAAAATAGGTTGAAACGGTACAAAGTATTAATACTGCATCGGCAACAAAATAGTAATGTGAACTATTTAAATATTGCACTCATCATTTTAATCGTATGCTGGATCGTCTTCGCCTTTCTAAGTAAACAGGGAATTCTTGAGCGGTACAACATCTCGGCATTCGGACCCATACTGATGGTTCGCACCATGCGCGGGCAGAAGCTGCTCACGGTGCTGGCATACCCGCGCAGGTTCTGGCGATTCTTCGGAAACGTCGGGATACCGATGATGCTTGTGGGGATGTTTATCATGTTCACGATAGTGATCCTGACCGACTACGTGATGCTCCAGGCATTGTATCAGGATGCGATGCCCCTGCCTGATAAATATAATGCCCCGCAGAACATCCTTCTGATCCCGGGTCTGAACGAGTACATCCCGCTCGTCTGGGGCGCGATCGGGCTTATGGTCACGCTGGTTGTGCATGAACTTGCACACGCTGTGCTCTGCAGGGTAGAGGGCGTCGGCGTCAAATCGATGGGCGTGCTGCTGCTCGGGATCGTCCCGATCGGAGGATTTGCAGAGCCGGATGAAGAGGAGTTGTTCGGGAAGAAGAAGGAGCCAGACCCTGCAGAAGTCCGGGACACAGGTACCGACACCAAAATCGGGGTTGGCTATGATTACGCTGTCAGGCATCCCATCGAGGCAGAGGGTGGAATTGGGTACGAGAGCGGGAGCAGGAGTGCGGTGGAGCAGGAAGGGAATGACAGGGTAAAGAATGGTGTATCCAGAAGATCGCGGATGAGGATACTTTCAGCAGGCGTCATGGCAAACTTCGTTGTCGCATTGATCGCATTCTCGCTCTTCTTCGGTCCCGTCCTCGGAGGGATAGCTCCAGTCAGCGATGTTGTGGTCGCATCGGTCGATGGAAACTCAGTTGCAGCGCAAGCCGGCATAAGAGAGGGTATGGCGATCACACAGGTGGACAATGTAACAATCAAGACCGCACATGACTTCTATATCACCATGGCTACCAGAGGGGATATGCCGATGACGATACATACGAAGGAGCTGGACAAGCGCGAGATATTCACGCTTGCAGGGGAGGACGCCATCCTGCAAAGCGGTGTCACGATCGAGCAGGTCATGTTAGATTCCGCTGCAGCGCGGGCGAATCTCACGGAAGGTATGACCATCACACGGATCAACGATACCGGAATCGATAACACCACCAATTTCATTGCGTTTCTGAATACAACCGTGCCGGGTCAGACGGTCGAGGTCTTCTTTGCAGGGAATAACTCAACCATGGTAGAACTCGGCTCCTCGCCGGACCGCAGTTGCGGATACGTGGGCGTGATCTCCACCACAAGGATCGAATTCGCTGGCATGACCATCGGAGAATATCCTGCATCTGATAGACTGCACATCTTGAAAAACATCCCTGGTTTCATGAACCGGATCGAGGGCTGGCTCTTCATCTTTGCGATGCCGCTGATAGGATTCGATGGCGGCGGATTTAGCGGATTTGACAACTCCATGCAGTTCTATGAGCCGGTCGGATGGGCGGCAGGTTACGGCGTCCTCGTCTTCTGGATCGCGAGTGCGCTGCTCTGGATCGGCTGGATCAACTTCTATGCCGGACTGTTCAACTGCCTGCCAGCGGTGCCGATGGATGGGGGGCATGTATTCAAGGACGTCATCCACTCGCTATTCGGGCGGGTGATAAGCGACCACAAGGCAGAGCAGTTGTCAAAAAGCATCGCAGTAGCATTTGCGGTACTGATCCTTGTTTCGTTCGTGTTCATGATCTTTGGACCGTATATTGTGCACGGGTTTTAGCGGGGATGCGTGGAGGTCATGTGCTCGATGCGATTCAGGATGCGCTTAGAGGGGATCCGTTTATCCCACCCGGCTGTGTAGGTGAGTAGTTACAAACGGACATAAGTTTTATATGCAAATCTTTGTTAATTAGCTAAAAACAGGTATTTATCACGGCTTGAACCATGACTCCCACCCCCTTCCTCATGATCGACAACAGCGTCTATAATCAGGACCTGTACTATGCGACCCGGTTCCTTGCGCCAGATCAATTTTTATATTTGAGATCAGGGGGCGAGGAGATCCTCATAGTGCCGGAGATGGAACTCGGTCGTGCCCGCAAGGAATCGCGGATCAGCGATATCCGCACGACGGCAGATTACCGCGTAATCGAGAAACTGAAACAGTATGGGCGAGACCGCGCACAATCCATGGTCATATCAGAACTGCTGCACGACGAGGGCGCAGGCGAAGTTGCGGTCCCGCATAACTTCCCGGTATTCCTTGCAGACGAATTGAGAGGTGACGGATTCAAGGTCACCCCCATACAGAGTCCGATCAGAAAATTACGATCCGTAAAGACCAGGGAAGAGATCGAATGGATCAAAAAAGCACAGACCTGCTGCGAAGCTGCCATGCAGAGTGCAATCGAGCTGATACGAAGAGCAGGGGTCAAAAGGGGAGTTCTGACAGACTCCGGCTCTGACCAGCCATTGACGTCCGAGCAGGTCAGGACGGTGATCGAACGTGCTCTGCTCGACTGCGGCTGCGAATCAGAAGGGACGATCGTTGCGGGCGGGAAGGGCGCAGCCGATCCGCACAACGCAGGCAGAGGCGCGCTATCCGCAGACGAGAGCATCGTGATCGATATCTTCCCCCGGCTTAAGATGGAACGGTACTACGCGGATATGACCCGCACGGTTGCGCGAGGCAGCCCATCGCAGGCGCTATCCGAGATGTATGCTGCCGTGCTGGATGCGCAGACTACCGCGCTTGGGGTGGTGCGGGCAGGAGTGTCCGGAGAGGAGGTTCATGATGCAGCGTGCGGCGTCTTTGAGGATGCCGGGTACAGGGAACTCTTCATCCACTCGACAGGGCACGGAGTCGGGCTGGATGTTCATGAGGAGCCGCATATAGGCGTCGGTGGCGAGATGCTCAAAGCAGGGAATGTGATCACCGTCGAGCCCGGACTGTACGATCCTGAGATCGGCGGCATCAGGATCGAGGATCTGGTTGTGGTCACGGGATCGGGGTGCGAGAATCTTACCACGATTGGGAAGGGGTTTGTGGTGTGATGGATATTCAGATGCATGGGCGTAGCGCAGAGTGCGGCAGGGCTGCCGACACCAGAGAAGACGACAGCCCCCTCATTAATCATCATTAAATACTATGGAAGCGCAAGTTTCAAATATGGATGCAGAAGTCTTACTCGAACTTAGTGGTGCAGTGGAGAATCGCGAAAAAGAGTTTTCAGAGTTCTCCAAATCAATATCGGAACTGTCGGAAGAGGATTATCCCAATGCTGAGGCTTATGTCAAAGAGTTTTACGAGCGTGTTCATGGTTTCATGGACAGAACGACCGATCTGATCGCAGCATACCAGGAGTACGTAGCAGCGCTTGAGAACGCATGTACCAAACAAGAAGAATAGCGATATACGGCAAAGGCGGGATCGGTAAGTCCAGCACCGCCTCAAATGTCGCAGCAGCGTGCGCGGATGGTGGGTATTCAGTTACCATCATCGGTTGCGACCCGAAGAGCGATTCCTCGATCACACTGCTCAACGGCAGGCGGATTCCGACAGTGATGGATCTGATACGGCAGGGAACCAAGCTCTCTCCCGAGAATGTCGTCTACGAAGGTTACAAGGGCGTCAAATGCATCGAGGTCGGCGGACCAGAGCCTGGTGTCGGATGTGCTGGCAGGGGAATCATCGTCGCGGTCACCGAACTGCAGAAGATCACAACCGTGCTTACAGAGAGCGATCTTGTGATCTACGACGTGCCAGGGGATATCGTGTGCGGCGGCTTTGTGGCTCCGATCCGAAAGGGGCTTGTTAGCGAGGCATATATTATCTCGTCAGGCGAATACATGCCGATTTATGCTGCAAACAACATCTGCAAAGGGCTTTTGAAACTGAAAATGCCGCTTAGCGGCGTGATCTGCAATTCAAGGAACGTCCCGAGAGAAGAAGAGATCATAACCGAATTTGCGGGCAGCATCGGGAGTGAACTCGTTGCATTCATACCGAAAGATGATATCGTGCAGGACTGCGAGCGGCAAGGGTTCTCTGTGCTCGAAAATGCGCCGGACTCCGCAATCGCGGATGTGTACCGCAAGCTTGCAAAAGCGATCATGAACTGCGAACATTCAGCGATACCAGCTCCGATGGAGGATGACAGCCTCCGCGAACTGCTCAATATGCAGGTGTATGTGTGAGGTGCAGATGATGAACAGACAAATCTTAATCGATCTTCTTACAAATATTCTAAGCTCGCAGGGGTACGATGTGAACCCCCTGATCCGGGGAGCCCATCCGCGAACCGATCTGGTTGTTGCAAAGGAGGGGGGGATGACCTGTATCCAATATGGCGGAAACGAGACCGATCTGCAGTATTTCGCGGATGCAGTGCAGGGGGCTTACGATGCGCTCTTCATATCCGACGAGATCACTGACCAGATGGTGCTCTTCGCGGAT
>JAUWCK010000111.1 GCA_030609345.1 Methanosarcinales archaeon
TATTATTTATATCTTTCTATATTTGAGGCTATTGCGATGGGTAAAACCCGCAGCGTCGAAATTGCTGATTATTCAAAGATCGCACAAAAAGATTTGCCAAAATATTTAACCACTCTGATGAAACTTGAACTTGTAGGAAAAGAACATCCTGTAACGGAGAAAGAACAGAGCAAAAAGACACGATATTTTGTGAAAGACAATTTTTTCAGGTTTTATTTCAAGTACATACACCCAAACAAAACAGAGATAGAATCCGGAAACCCGGATAAAGTGATAAGTGTCATAAAAAGGGATTTTGGCTCGTATGTTGGAAAAAGCTTCGAAAACGTGGTATACGAATTCCTTGTGAGACTGAACTCACTGGGCAGACTGCCTTTCGGTTTTACCAGGATCGGTAGAATGTGGGGGAAGATCCCGGGCAAGCCGAAAGGAAAGAACACATACGAAATAGACATCGTTGCCTTAAACGATGCAACAAAAGAGATTATTTTTGCAGAGTGCAAATGGAAGAATAGAAAGACAGATGCCGACGTCCTCGAAACTCTAACTGAAAAATCCAGGTTTGTCAAGTGGAACAATGCCGAAAGAAAAGAATATTTTGCTGTTTTCTCAAAATCGGGCTTCACAGAGAAGGCATACACGTATGCAGAAAAGAACGGCGTTTTGCTTTACACGCTTGAGGATGTGTTACGATAAACAGATCCGAACCATCAAACGAAACCGCGTGGTACAGACTGACCGCGGAACAGGTTTTCGAAACCCTTGGGTCAGGGGAGTCCGGGCTCACCTCAGAGGAGTCTAAAGCAAGAATTGATCGCTACGGATACAACGAACTGACATTTAAGAAACGAAGCGCGATTGTCCGGTTTTTGATGCAGTTCAAGAGCCCTTTAATCTATATCCTGCTCGCTTCTGCCGCAATAACCAGTGCTCTCAGTCTGTGGGCGGGCGCTGAAATGTGGATGGATACCGTGGTAATCGTTGCTGTGGTCATAGCAAACACAATCATCGGGTATATCCAGGAGGGGAAAGCCGAGGCATCGGTCGAGGCGCTTGAGAGGATGATGACGCCCGAATGCACCGTGGTACGGGATGGCGGAGAGGCAGTCATACAGGCATTGGAACTGGTTCCCGGAGATGTGGTGATCCTTGAAGGCGGCGACAAGGTTCCCGCGGATCTGCGGCTCTTCCACACAAAGAACATGAGCGCGGATGAAGCAGCGATCACAGGCGAATCCGTGCCTGTGACCAAGCATACCGACCCGATCGCAGGAAAAGCGACGATTGCAGACCAGAGGTGCATGGTATTCAGTGGCACGTTTGTGACGAAAGGGGTAGGCGTTGGGATCGTCGTTGGAACAGGTGAGCAGGCAGAGATCGGAAGGATCGCAAAACTGATAAAAGAGACCGAAAAGATCACAACTCCACTTACGAGGAAGATGGAGGAGTTTACCAGATTCTTGATCATTGCGATCCTCGCGATCACCGTTATCAACTTTGCGCTGGCGATATGGTTCGAGTATGGTATGGTCTATGCGTTTCTTGCGTCCATGTCGCTCGCGGTCGCTGCGATACCAGAGGGGCTGCCTGCGGTGATGACGATGGCTCTGGCGATCGGTGTGACCGCGATGGCACGCAAAGATTCGATCGTGAAGCGGCTGCCTGCCGCGGAGACGCTCGGGTGCACCACCGTGATCTGCTCGGATAAGACCGGCACGCTTACCAAGAACCAGATGACGGTATCGCGGATATACAGCGGGGGAACGGATTACCGGGTGAGCGGGGTAGGATACAAGCCGGAAGGCGAGTTTACACCGCCTCAGATGAGTGAAGAGATGATCAGGACGCTGAAGGCGGGTTATTTCTGCAACAACGCCAAGGTAGTCGGAGAGGACGGACATGCCGTCATCGGGGATCCGACCGAAGGCGCGCTTCTCGTATCCGCGATGAAAGCAGGAATCGGAGAGATCGAAGAGGATGCCGGATCGATGCAGGGTGAATCGGCGCAGAGTGGTTCGATGCATCGGCTGGATGAGATGCCGTTTGATTCGGAGCAGCAGTACATGGCTACGCTCCACGAGATGGACGGAGAGCGCACTATCTATGTGAAGGGATCGCCTGAGCGGGTCATCGGGATGTGCCAGACCCGGATGGTGGACGGCAGCATCGAACCGATAGATAGCGGGGCTATACTTGAAAAGGCGGATGAGATGGCAGAAGAAGCGCTCCGGCTGCTTGCCATGGCATATAAGGTGGTGCCTCCGGACAGGACCTCGATCGATCGAAACGATCTTTCGGATATGACGTTTCTCGGGATCGAGGGCATGATCGATCCGCCGAGAGATGAGGCGTTGGACGGGGTGCGGATGTGCAAGAGTGCCGGGATACGGGTTGTGATGGTGACCGGGGATCATGCAAAGACTGCAAAAGCGATCGCGGGCAAACTTGGAATCGGAACCGATACAGAGCGCGCAATCACCGGAGATGCCCTGTCGCGGATGAGCGATGATGAACTATATGATGTGGTTGAGGATGTGTCTGTGTATGCGCGGGCACTGCCCGAACACAAGTTCAGGATTGTAAAGGCGCTGCAGAAGCACGGAGAGGTTGTTGCGGTCACTGGTGATGGTGTAAATGATGCGCCCGCGCTCAAAGCCGCGGACATCGGGATTGCGATGGGGATCACAGGAACCGAGGTGAGCAAGGAAGCGTCAGACATGATCCTTGCTGACGACAACTTCGCAACGATCGTTGCTGCTGTAGAAGAGGGGAGACATGTCTACAATAACATCAAAAAGGTCATTCTGTACACGCTTCCGACAAACGGCGGACAGGCGATACTTATTATAGGGGCTATACTCCTTGCGCCGTTCCTGGTACTATTCCATGACCGGCTTCCGCTCGAACCCGTGCAGATACTCTGGATCAACCTCTTCGATGCGGTAGCGCTGGCACTGCCGCTCATCATGGAACCGAGGGAGAATGATCTGCTCAAAAAACCACCGAGAAATCCGGACGAACGGATCACCGATCCTCCATTCTTCCGGAAGGTCGGGCTCATCTCTATTGTGATGGCGATAGCCGGGTTTGCGATATACTACTACTATGGGATGCCTGCGATCGACGTGGTGGATTCCGACCTGCATAAATTCATGATCAAACAGGCACAGACCGCTGCATTCACAACCGTTATTCTGGTGCATCTCTGCTACCTCATGACTGCACGGTCGATCACAGACTCGGCATTCACGTTTAGCCCGTTCTCGAACAGGTGGCTACTTGCAGGTATCGTGATCACTATTGTGGTGCAACTTGCAATCATCTACCATCCGGTCGGAAATGCCATTCTCGGAACGGAGCCGCTGCCGTTTGACTGGTGGGGGCTCATGATCCTCCTTGCACTTCCCGGATTCTTCGTAATCGAGATTGAGAAGTGGGCGACGAAGCGATTTCGGGGGCGGCGTGGCGACTGACGACTGCGGGAGACTTTTATTATTTTCTGGGAACGTCGGATTGTCTTATGTAAGCACAACTGTTAGAATGTGGCACTATCGTACATGCTCGGGTAATTTGTGGTAGGAACCACAAGATTACACAGATTTCCACAAGATTTCTGTGTTAATCTTGTGTAATCTCGTGGTTTTATATGCGGATATCCACTCAATATTGAGTAAGTACGCACCATCGATCTTAAAATACATTTGCACCGTTAATCTGTGTAATCTGCGTTAATCAGTGGCAAATAAAACTTTTAGCCACAGATTAACACTGATTTCACCGATTCCGGAATTCCAATCGTGCCAGTGTTTGCAGGATTGGTGTCATGTTTTCCAACCGACCAGAAAAAATTAAAAAGACTCGACTGCGGCATCCGAAATACATATTGCAAACAGTGACAAAGATTGTGCCATGCAACTCACACCAAATGAAAGACGCGTGCTTTCTGCCCTGCACGACCTGAAGAGATCGACGCCAGCGGAACTTGCGGGGAGATCAGACCTGAATCCGGATGCTTTGATGCAATCCGCTTTCCTTCTAAAAGAAAAAGGACTTGCCGAGATCCACGAATCGGTAACAGAGATTTACACACTCACGGAAGAGGGTCATGAATACGCGGGAAGCGGACTTCCTGAACGCCAGATACTCTTCCACCTGCAGTCGTGCAGCGGAAAAGTTACGATCCCGGACCTGAAGGACAAGTTCCCGCCTGCAATGGTCGGGATATCCATGGGCTGGCTGCGGCGGAAGAAGTGGGCAGCGATCGTGGACGGTGTGGTTGTGCCTGCTGGCGATGCGGCGCCAGAGAGGGGCGCAGACGAGGATTTGCTCCGGATACTACTCGAAAAGGATGTTCTGGAAGAAGAGTCGCAGAAGAAAGCAGTAAAGGATCTCATCAAGCGAAAACTGGTGGATGTGGCAGAGAGAAAAGCGAGAACGATTGCGATAACAGAAAAAGGCATAGAACTTACAGGCGAGGTTATGAAGACGAGAACGATAGGGGTCTCAGCTGACGTCATACTTGTACGTGAGATCGCACAACTGACATCTGAGGTCATACGTAGCCGCAGATGGGAGAATATCCGTGCTTATGACATCTATGCACCGGTGCCGCGGGCGCGTTGCGCGAAGATTCACCCGTACCAGCGTCTGATCAACCAGATGCGCAGGATACTGCTTGATATGGGATTTACCGAGATCAAAGGCGATATCGTGCAGAGTTCCTTCTGGAACTTCGATGCGCTCTTCCAGCCGCAGGATCATCCTGCCCGGGAGATGCAGGACACGTTCTATCTCGATAGCGAGGCGGAACT
>JAUWCK010000121.1 GCA_030609345.1 Methanosarcinales archaeon
GGATCCCAATTCCATCGTCCTTGAAGAGTATTTGGAATTGGATAAACAATACGGATACTAAATCTATTTCAAATTGGATCCCAATTCCATCGTCCTTGAATAGTATTTGGACTTGGATAAACAATACGGATACTAAATCTATTTCAAATTGGATCCCAATTCCATCGCCCTTGAATAGTATTTGGACTTGGTTCAAAGACAAAGACAGTAAGGGGGTCGAAGACCTTGTCACAAAGGTCAATCCGAGTATATGGGACTGGATAAAAGACCTGACGACGGAAACACTACCATCGTGGGGGGATCTGTTCAACTGGTCTTTACCGGTGTGGGGGTCCGGTCTGAAAATATCCCTCGCAGAGGCGTTGCCGTCATGGACGAATTTATTTGACTGGACTGCAAACCTGTGGGACTGGATGAATCTATCCGGGGAGGCGCGGGTTTGGTCAACGACTACTGCAGCACGGCAGGAGGCATTAGAACTCTATGATGTTAATACCTCCGGCACCATTGATTCTGATGAGATATCTGCAGCGCAGACGGCACACGAGGCGGGCGATCTATCACAGGTTATGTACGGGGCTTTATTGGCAGTATATGAGGATCAAAGGTCATTTTCAGCCGGCGCAGTGTGGGACTGGATGAATCCATCCGGGGAGGGGCGGACTTGGAAAGCGATTACTGCAGCACAGCTGGAGGCATTAGAACTCTATGATGTTAATACCACCGCCATCATTGATTATGATGAGATATGTGCAGCGCAGACGGCACTCTGGGCGGGCGATCTATCACAGGATATGTACGATTTTTTATTTGAAGTATATGAGAATCAAAGGTCATTTGCAGCCGGCGGCGCAGTATCAGAAACCGGAATGGCATTGGTGCATGAGGGTGAGTACGTCATCCCCAAGAGCGGCACGCTGGTGAAGGGCGCGCCCGCTACAGCACCATCAAACAACATGGATATTACGATCAACCTCACAGTCCACAACGGCACGCAAAGCGACAGCCGGGCACTTGCGAGCGAAGTATCACGGCTCATATCATCCGAAATCAAGCGGCTGGTGAAAGTATGACGGGGCTTGTGACATTACACCCACCCTCTGGACTTGCAGGAGCGGACATCGTTCTGACTGTGCAGCGGGTGGACTACTCGATTACCTGTGACGTTCGCAGCACGCCATGTTCGGTGAATGGAGAGGATGCGATTGGGGGGGGCACTGGATACGGAAATCGAGCGAAGACAGCGCATGATGCAGCGTGCAGACAGCATCAGGCACTTGGTGCACCTATACAGATGACAGTCACAGGCATCTTCAAAAGCACCGACACAAAGACAGCAACGTCGTATATGAACGATATGGAGACCGTGCTGCGGACGTGGTGGACATATATCGCACCTGATACGGTAGGCACATACCCGCGCATAACGTGGCGGAGAGGAGCGCCGGAATACATGCTGCCATTACGGATAGCAGTCACAGAGGACGCATCGAATAATCCCGATGATCTGAATACAGGATACTTGGAGTTCCTGCTAACTCTTGCAATTGATACCAGAAGCGGTGTTGGTTATACGGCATATCCCGTTGATACTATCCCCACAAATATATCATTAACGCCCCCCTCCGCATTGGGCGGGGACGTGATCTCTCTTGCAGCGGAAACGATAAATTATGAACTGTCCGCAGATGACCTTCAATCTCACGATGTAGGGAATCAAGACGTGTCCCGA
This sequence comes from Methanosarcinales archaeon, assembly GCA_030609345.1. Next base: position 1,733 of record JAUWCK010000121.1, read on the forward strand.
TTACTTCAAACCGCCGCAGTAACCCCAAAACTCAATGTTAAAGGTGTTTTTGGCGGGACTGATGCTGTTGCAAAGATGAATGGGATGGTGACGGCGGCGCTGCGCTGGTGGACGTACACTATCGCAAGCAGCACCGATTTCACGAAGTACCCCCAAGTATCGTGGCACAGCAAAACACGCTACATGCTTATCTCACGGCTCTCTATCACAGACCTTGCAGAGACAGACGGCAACGAACTGACTTATGACCTTGAACTGTTGATCGATTCAAGGAGCGTGACTTGATTTGGCTACAGAAGTTGAGGTCGCCGGCACAACGCCCTTCGCGCATGAAACGATAACTGTAGCCGATACCGCGGTTGGGTTGGATGCAAATACCTACCTAAACGCTGAGTGGGCGGCGATCACCTCCGAGACCGCTCGCATGAGGTACCGGGTAGATGGTACTGCACCCACATCCACAGCCGGGCATTTAAAGGGCGCGTGGGATACTATCTGGCTCAACAACGCTACACAGATAGCGAACTTCAAAGCAATCCGAACAGGGGGCACATCAGCAACACTGCACATCACATATTTTAGATATACGCCGGGATGGGAGATATTAATCGGCGATCCTCTTACATCGATTACCGATTTCTTATCGATTCGAGTGATTGATACAATAGCCGGATCGAAGAAGTTTGATGCGACATTTAGCGATAATAATAACAAAAAGGACGTATTCAACCAATATGATGATGTGCAGATATTGGTGAACGGCGTGGTTATCTTCCGCGGGCGGATCGAGGAGATGGTGCCGGACTTCGAGACAAATACAATCGCCATCAGCGGGCGGGATTATCTGTCAGAACTGCTTGACAGGTTCATAATTGAGACGTACTACCAAAAGACCAGATCGGAGATCGTTGATGATCTCGTGGCGCAATACGCGCCATCCTGCACCAGAACGGAGATCGACACCGGCAGCACGGAACTTGTAGATCGGGTTTACAAAACCACCGCGTGGGATGGCGTTTTGGGGTGTGCAAAAGGAGACACGCTCGGAAACGACAAAAACTTCCGGTTCTGGGTGGATGTGGACAAGGACTTTCATTACCACGAAAAGGAATATGCAGCAAGTGGGCTATCGATCACGCTTGGAGCGGACATGGTTCTCGGAGTTGAGATCATCGAGAGCGGAGAGGCGATTATAAACAGGGTAACTGTATATGGGGCGATCTCGGACGGTTCTCAAATCGTATCGATGGAAGAGGACGTACCATCTCAAACCGAGTATGGGCTGATAAAAGAGCACCGGATTATCGATGCTTCGATCACGACAACTGAAGCCGCAACGGCAATAGCAGAGGCGTATCTGCAAGAGCACGCATGGAAACTCGATATTATCAATATACAAGTCTATGGATATACGAATCTGGAAGCCGGACAGACCATCTTATTATCCCTGCCTCAATACAGCATCGGATACCCGACACCGGCGGCATACCTCGTAATCGAGAAGATACACGAATATCCGAGCCACGTTACAACGATCAAAGTCGCACGGTACATAAAACACCTCGAAGGGCTGTTTGCAGACATGATCGAGCGGATCCTATCCCTCGAAAAACAGTTTGTAGACGCGGGCGCAGTAACAACGAAAGTGAGTAGATTCTATGAAGGTATCGGGCTTGCAGACACGTTCAAGATCGAGCGGTGGACGGTATCAGATTCCGCACTATTTGGAGTATCTGGACACTGTGAATTTGGGGGGGTGAATTGGGGGGATCGGCGGGCTTGGCACGATGAGGTGACAGGATAATTTTTTAAGTTATAACTTAAAAAAAGGAGATTACAATATGATAACAGATGCATGGTTAAATTTGATGCGTGATGTCCTGTATGGCGACACGGTGAATATGCCGAGCCATATCGCACTTGGCACGGGCACGTCCGCAGCGGCAGCCGGAGATACGGCACTCGAAACAGAATCGATCAGGGGGGAGATCGACCACAGAACCAAACCAGCGGATAAGCGGGTGCGGTATCAGGGCACGTTATCAGCCGATCAAGGTAATGGTGTATCGTTTACCGAGAACGGCGCGCTAAACGCAGCGGTAGCCGGTACGTTGATGAACAGACAAACCCACACGGCAATAGCGAAATCATCTGCTTATGAATTACGGATACAAATCGACACGGAGTTGAGTGACCAATGAGCTATAATTATAATGATCCACTGCACCACGTTATCGGGAACGCCTTGAATGATGGGTGCAAGAATTGGGGGGTTGTGAGCGGGCTTGCAGTGAGCGAGAACGCAGCGGGCGCAGATATGGATGTGGATGTTGCGCTTGGCGTTTGCTTTGTGGACGGGACGGAATACACCGAAGCCGGCATCACGCAGGTCACGATCACGGCAGCACACGCCACACTCCCGCGCAAAGACCTGATAATCTATGATACATCTGGTGACACTCCGGCGGTCGTCACGGGTACGGCAGCGGCAACAGCCATCCCCCCAGACATCACATCAGGCGATATTCTACTGGCTGTGGTGGATGTGCCTGCGAACGATACAACGATCTCAGATGCGCAGATACATGATGGGCGGGTGTTCGTTACGAAAATTGCTTTTGAAGATGTCAGCGGGACTATGAGGGAAGCCAACGCCGATTATGATCGTGACTTCGTGGTGGGTAGTCCACAATTGGATGATGATGGGACGCATGATGCGAGGATGTTTTTCGACAACAGCAAAAGTGCGTTCAGGGCGGGAAAGGTTACCGGAACGGAATGGGATGAAGGGAATCGTGGCAGCCATTCACATGCAGAAGGATACAACACGATCGC
>JAUWCK010000235.1 GCA_030609345.1 Methanosarcinales archaeon
TTCCCAAACGATGCCTGATCCCGGATCACCCGGATATACGATCCGACCCCAAGACCGCTCTTCATCACACTTTCGAAGATGAAGAGCGCATCGTCGAGATCGGAATCCCTGATTATCGATACATTGGCTGCGATCACGCCACTGCCTTCAACAGGATCGAACGTCACCTGGTACATCATATTCTCGATCCTTGATATCGCAAAGACGATTGGTTTGGTTGCTGGCGTCATGAGTCACCCTGTTTTAAGATGTTTGTCTTCTCTCATACACTTCAAGAGATCGATCACCGAGTATGCCGCTCTCGTGATGCCCATGCTCTCGGCAGCAGCATCCGTCCCGACGAGATACAGGTTCGGAACAGGCGTCCGCACGTCAGGGATGTAGCCGTCGATGCTCACAGCAGCCTTCTCAGGGGTCGTTACCTGATAATGAACCATCTCTGTATGCTTTTCAATCCCCGGAAAGACACGGTGTATCGTCTCCCATGCCCTATCTCTCTCGGATTTCACGGAATCCTCTACAACGAACATGAAACCAACGAGTTGCTTCCCCTTGGGAGCGATTCCCTGCGAATAATTGCTAATCGGCATCGCCCAGTACGCTTTCTCCTTAAACCAGACCTCAGAGCCGGTGTAATCAAATTCCTTCATCTGCTGCGAGAGCCCGAGCCAGATGCAGAGACTCTTTGCCTGATCGATCCTTCCAAGAAGGGCGCGGTAATCGGCAGGGAGACCGGTGATCATCCCGGGGAGATCCTTTGCAAACCCTGAGTGGACGACTGTTTCTGCATCGTAGGACTCGTCATCAGTGGATACGCCGGATGCTTTTCCTTCCTCTGTGAGGATGCTTCCAACCCGCGTATCCGTCCTGACCTCGACGTTATCAGGAAGTGAGTGCAGCACGGAACCGAGCAGCGTCTTGAGCCCCCCGCTCGGATACGCCTGTGCATAAGATGTTTTGTTGGTGACCAGTCTTCCAAGACCTGTTATGCTTGTTATCTGCCCTACCAGTTGATCGGTGATGGTCTGGTACCCGCCATCGTAGATTGCGCTGTTCCTCACGAAACTGCTGCCATAGAGGATGCGATAGACCGATGTCTCCCGCATCGATTTTCCTGAAAGGAAATACGAGATCGTATCGACGAAACTGTACGTATCCTTTGATAGGTGGTGCGGCAGGCACGAATACACAGACTCCTTTGACATATCGGTTCCGAAGGTGGCTAACGTCAGTGCCTTGGTAACCGCCTGCGAGAGCATCAGCCGATCCATTCTCGGGAGCACATCGAATGTAGCGAATTCACGCAGGTTCGACGGTACCGGTCTGATCCCATCTGCGGTTCTGACATAATAAGAGCCATAATCCACAAAGACCGGAACATAATCAAAATATTTATCCATCAACACCCGAAGCGGACCTTTTTGCAGATGCGTTATTGCATGAGGACCTGTATCGACCCAGAAATCGTCGACACGGTAACTGTTGCAATTTCCTCCGAGATATTTACTTCTCTCGAGAACGAGCACCTTCTTCCCGTGCTTGCCAAGCGCAAGCGCTGACAACAGCCCGCTGATCCCGCCGCCGACAACGATCACGTCATACATCCGGTTCACCCCTCATAATGTAGAGCTCGCCAAACAATTCCGGTTGCTCCAGCCATATCTCTTTCCTTGTTGCCATGAACAGTAACGATATGTATGTGATGATCTTATCAGTATTGTGATCCAGCAACTCATCCAGTGTTATGATATCCTTCTGTTTAAATTTTTCGTTTAAAATCGCCCCCAACTCCAGGATATTCTCTTCGATCCTCTCTTCATGCGCGACGCTTAAGATGTCGGCGACTGCTATGACCGGCTTCTCTCCTTTCTCTTTACTCCGCGCTACCCTCCGGATCTCGACCTTTTCAGCCTTTTTTAGCTCGGAAATCAATTCATCAAGCGTTACAGGTCGTTTCGACCGCCTACGTATCTGTGGCTCGGGTATTGGATATTCCTCGATAGCGAAATGGTCAAGCTCCTCTTTCTCCCCCTCTTCGCCCTCCTTTTCATCGATTATGGCGTCAGCCTTCATCCGGAGAAGGATAGCAGCGTAATGCAGCGTCCGCCCGAAGTAGCGTATATCAGAGCGGTGGCTCTCGAGTTGCTCCAGGAATTTGTCTGCAACCTCGATGATATTGATATTCCATGGGTCGATCTCGTGATCCTTTGCGAGGCGCACCAGGATCTCGACAGGATCGTCTGGTATATCCGACATCGGGGTATATATAGGCGGTATCGATGTAAATGTTGGCGTGTGCGGAACTGCTGACCGACCGCAGGTATCTGCTCGTGAGGGGGAGTCTCAGTTTTAGTGGATGCCGCCCTGCGACATTTTGATGTGAATTTTATTATTCTTCAAAATGATCCCCTCTCCGGTTTCCTCTGATATACCCCCCTTCCCCGGATCGTCAAACCAGACGTCGAAAAGTCGTAACGCATCTATGATCGCGTTATGGCAAAACCAAACGAACCGTACACGGAAGAGGAGCAGAAACGCATCAATGCGGTCAATCGATATTAGAGGGGTGAACGCCCCTCCAAAATTTGCGAAAGCGTTGGCAGATCAAGGGTGTGGCTGCGAAAGTGGATTGGAAGATACGACAATTCCGATAAAAGCAGTAAAAAGGAGTGGTTTCGGGATGAATCCAGAGCACCGAAGAATGTTCATAGAAAAACAGATTCGGAGGT
>JAUWCK010000041.1 GCA_030609345.1 Methanosarcinales archaeon
TATAAAATGTTGGTCGTAAAAATGATGAGATATATCTGACGATATGGGGTGTAGGTGGGCGAGAAACGGTCTACTGCAACTGATTTTCTGCTACCGTGCCATCAAAAATTAGAGATCAACCGTGGGAAAGGCGGGTTATAAGCCCGAAATTCTGATGATTCTGGAAGCCGACGTTGTTTGTGTGACGGAAGGCAGCATCCGCACCACTGTTAGTCCGAACCTCCGGTCTTGGAATATAGCAGAGAGTTCTGGGACATTGCGAGGTGATGTGAGTCCAGCGGGGTCTCCGACCGTAGCATGGTGCCAACGGCTTCGCTACACTTGCGCTTCGCATTACCGTCGAAGCAGGGTAATGCCTGCGGATGGAAGGGGCTGACAGTTGAACCGTTGGGACAGGGACACATCTTCCGTACTCAGATGCAGGTTAAGGGTGGTAACAAAACTGTACTCACAACCTATCCGGAAACGGACGGGGAGGTTCTTCAGAAGCCGGATGAGGGAAATCTACGTCCGGTTCTGTGAGGGGGCTCATAGTAACCTCGGGGCTATTACCCCAAACAAGAGGTGCGCTATGGGCTCTACTCGACAGTGACACAGAGGGGGCGAAAGATAAAAATAACAACTATATGTGATCCTCTGTGGTTTAATCTTCCTTACCTAACCGGATCCTTAGGACGTGAAAAAGTACATGCACTCGCGAATTACAGAGAGAGCCATTATGCGACAGCTCCTTAGCGCCATGCGCCGACGCCACGATATGAAAGACCCTTTCATTTCAACTGGAGATTGCCCTATTTTAGATCACGCGTACCGAACTCTTCCAGCCAGCGCCAAGTTCAATCTCACCCTTCCACCCGGATTTCGCATAACAATCGATTATCCGGATCTTGTCTCCGATATCAAGTGGCATATCCGCGTGTTCTCCCCAGAGCGCAACCCTGAGTCTGGTCTTTCCGGTCTCGTCCGAGATGTAGATGTTCGTCACCCGTGATACCTTTCCATCGCTGCGTGTGATCTCTCTTGTCTCATCAAGACCGGTCACATAACCAACGACCGTGCAGGTCTCATCGATGCCGATGTCAGAGAGCGGGGTGATATCTTCGGTGTAATCCACAGTCTCATCGCTTTTTTCGATTGTGCCCTGATCCCCGATCTGGATCTCTATCGCGCTGTCGTAGCTGTTCTCGCGCGTGTACCCGCCTGTAATTTTTATAGAGTCTCCGACATTTAACGCTCCCAGCATCTTGGTCTTGTCGTCCCAGAGCGTCACCCGGATCTTGCCGGTCTCATCCCCGATTGTGACATTGCCAACGCTGCCTGTGCTGTTCGACCCATCCCTGCGTGTGAAGGTGCGGACGTCGCTTACATCAAGCACCTGCCCTGCCACGTTCACATCGACCATGCCCGCGCACAGGTCTGCGATGGGGTGCGATTTTACAGATATCTCGATCTCCTGCGACGGTTCGATCACGTCGATGTGCCCGGTCCTGCCGACCGAGACCTCGGTTGTGCCCGCGTAGCCATCCTTCGCATATCCGCCGATCTGGAGGTGCTCGCCAACCTCGATCTCACTTACGATATCCGCGAGTTCGTCCCAGAGCGAGACCCGGATCGTTCCGGTCTCATCCCCAACTGCGATGTTCGCGACCCTCCCAGCCGAGCCGTCGCTCTTTGAAAACTCACGCACATCAGAGACGGATACCACCCGGCAGGCAAAGGTGACGTTGCTGTTATCGGGCGTGATATCCTTGATCTTCGTGACCGGCGTGTCTGCTCCGAGATCCTGGGCAACCAGTAAAGCCGCAGTCTCTTCATCGCATAGCCCGCCCATTGTGGCGACCTTCTCATCGATCTTCGCCTTAAAATCGTCAAGCGTGGTGCGCCCGTCCAGACGTTCATAAATATTTAGTATTTCATCCATAGGATCTCCTTTTTCCCATAATGCCCTGCCTTGCAGGCAGTGGGGATGCCCCCACCCTGCCGACGGTGGCATCGACGGATCGCTCCTGACGATCCATTATGGTGATATTCTCGCGTTCTGGTTATTATCAGTTTCTGTGAGGATGGCTTCCGGACGAAGTCCACGCCAGACCTTACCTCCACCAGAGGTGCGGCTACCGATACATCTCCACCCACAACACGATCTCTTGACCGGATACCGCCCAGCACTCCCCCAAAGTCGCATCCGTCACTCACATGTACATGCTTGGGTAACTTGTGGTAGGAACCACAAGATTACACAGATTTCCACAAGATTTCTGTGTTAATCTTGTGTAATCTCGTGGTTGTATATGCGGATATCCCCACAGTATTGAGTAAGTACACTCACATCACTCACATCATTCGACGATCCCTGATGGCTCCTCAAGACTGAGCAGGAGAAGGAGATAATCCTTAAGCTGCCTCGTTATCAGGAAATTGTTCCTGACATGCTCTCTTCCGTTCTCTCCGAGTCTCATGGCAAGTTCAGGATGCTTCAAGAGATTGGCGATGTGGTACGCTGCGTCCTCTGACGAACTCACAAGATAACCTGTGACGCCATCGATGATCTGCAGCGGGATTCCGCCGGTTGCGCCGCCGACCACTGGCTTTCCCTTCCAGAGTCCCTCCGAAACCACCAGCCCGAAGCCCTCTTTCAGCGATTTCTGCATGATCACGTCGGCTGCCCGCTGGAATGCATTGATCTCAATCTCCGTAAACGGCGGAGATCCGAGCAGTACGTGGACATCCGGGTCGCCTTCTGATTTCTTTGCGATTTCGTGATGGACCTTAAGCCCCTCCGGGTCGTCCGATGCAACCCCTCCTGCAAGTATCAACTGGCAGTCGATCCGCTCTTTCACCAGTTTGTATGCGTCTATGGTTCCGGGAATGTCCTTTAACCGGTCAAATCGTGATACCTGCACAATGGTCGGTTTATCCCTGGTGATCTCGTATCTGTCAAGCACTTTATCGATCTCGCCCTCCGAAAGTTCGATGTTCTTGTCACTCAGCGGATCGATCGACGGCGGCACAAGAAACTTCCTGGTGCGTATATCCGGTCTTGCAAAAAGCGGCGCTGAAAATACAGATGCGTCGTACTTCGAGACAAATTCCTTAAGAAAGTTCCAGACGAGACGGTCCGGACTTGAAACATCGATGTGGCATCTCCATATCCACTTTCCCCCTTCCTTTGCACGTATCATGGCTGCTGGCTGGGGATCGTGCATGAACACAAAATCGCCATCGATGTCCATCTCCTCCGAATTGATCTCGTTCCAGTGGAGGTACGTTTCGAACATATCCTGTTTCATCCCGAGTACGTTGATCTGGCTTCCAGGTTCATCTGGCGTACCATGATGTCCATACGTGCGGACGTCAGTGAGACCGTCCAGACTACCATGAAGCGCATTGTGGAAACTCTTTGTGACCGAAAAGAACTCATCATCCCCTCTTATCACGTTCCATTCCGTTTCAACCCCTAATCCATTGGACAATGGAACCAGACTGGTTAGAATCTCTGCAACACCCCCGCCGGTGTATGTTGCATTGATGTGCTGGACATTGCCTGTGATATTCTCTGCGAGCATCTCCAGGTATTCAAGCGGGCGTCGCCCAACGATGCTCTCGTAGTCCCAGATCGATTTCTTGCTCTTTTCGGGATTCTTGGGCGGTATGTTCTGTACTGGTTTCATTGTTCTCTCCTCCAAATCATTTTTGTTTCGGGGCGCTACGGATCACGTTGCAGCCACTCTGATAAACGATTATACAATGCCACTCGATATAAATCTATCGGTTTATCATCAAAATTCTAAATGTTGTGGTAAATCGCTATAACTACCCACAAATCACTGCCTGTGCCCCACCCCATGTTCGATGATGAGATTCAGAACCTCATACGTTGTCAGGCGGTTCCAGATCGTTCAATCGTCCCTTTCTTCGGCGCGGCGAGCCATAAAAACAATACAATAAATGTATGTGTTTAGCTGAGGTGGAAAAACCACGAGATTACACGAGATTAACACAGAAATCTCGTGAAAATCTGTGTAATCTCGTGGTTAGCTAAACACATGCCAATAAATAAAATTATAGGTAGACACAAGATAATCAGACCGATCAGAAACACGTTCCATAGTTTCATCCGTTCCCACCTCCTGTTTGATTGCAGAACGCTTCGCTGCTCTCGATAGCATGTATCCACCCCTGTGCGGTCGTCACAAATTCTATCTCGAACTGATCCGAGAAGATGCGTTCGTGCTCGTCTTCCGCCCAGTATTGGTCGTTGATGGATTCGATAACGTAAGTCTCGTTGCCGATCTCCACCCATGTGCGGGCGTGACTGTCGTTGACGTTCGACCACAGCATGACAACCCCGGTTCTGTATCCGTAGTTGTCTGCGATCCACTCCGCCTGCCTGCACGATATGTGTGTGCAGACGTACACGTCCTCAGGTCGTTCGGCGAGGATCGTATAGTCAGACTTGTTAGCCACGCCCTCTGCGATTATGTCAGATATCAAGACCGCAATCGGCTCGGGATGCTGTGGGCTGCCAGACGATGCGGCGAACAGAGCGAAGATCGGCAGTGAAACGAAGAGTGCAAGGATCAATAGCACAGTGGCTGTCTTCACCTCGATACACCCCCGCCGGTGTATGTGGCATCGGTGTGCTGGATGTTGCCTGCGGCATTTGCAAGCATCTCGGGATAATCGAATGGACGCCGTCTAACGAGGTCATCATAGTCCCAGATCGATTTCTTGCTCTTTTCAGGCGTTGGGGGTCGTGCGTGTTGCAGTCGTTTCATTCTTCTGCTCTCTATTTCGCGCTTCTGAGGGGAGGGTGCGGATCGCACCATAGTCATCCCGGTAAAAAATCAACAACATTATCCCATATAAACCTATCGGTTTATCATCAAAATTCTAAGTATTATAGCAGATCGCTACAACCACCACTCGATGATTGCACGCGTCCAGCCGTTGCCCCGCCATCAGTCTCAACAATAACAACAAACTCCTTGCCCATGGCGTTGAGCGCGCCCGCCCAATATTCGGCACAACAACACCAGAGCCACAATCAGCACACCATCTCTTGCGCCGGCGTCAGGAGGGTGCGCGCCTTCCGCTTCCGGTGGGGTGGGGGTACGAGCATGAGGAGGAGTGTGGACAGAAGAGGATTACTAATCAATACTAATCATTACTAAATTAGTAGTAACTACGAATTGATCCCAAAATTAATCGAGGGTTTGTGCGAATTCGATAACAAATCGCCTCATGACGGATTTATGCATCCGATAGTAAAGGCAACAGTGCTACATTTCTTGGTAGGCTATATTCATCCTTTCGTGGAGGGTAATGCGAGAATTGGTTGAGGATACGGTCTGCTCTGCATTTCGGCGTATACCCAACCGTTGCTGTCGTGACCCGCCATGCTTAACCCGCCCCATAAAATCATATCGATCACCCGAATCACACCCGACCCCATATTCGCGATGCCGAAGTCACCAAACCCCGGACTTAAGTCCAGAGCCTGCACATAGCGATTTCCTGCCACTTATCTTACCATCTACCCCAACACGTTCGCTGTGGCAAACAACGATTGCAGCATCCCGGCTGCCACGTGGATCGTATCGTCCCATACAATATGATCAGTAACTGCATAATACTTAAAAATAACTCTCACCCCGCCGCCTGCACCTTCAACTTCTTCACCGCATCCCGCAGCTTGATCGCACGCTCAAAGTCCAGTGCCTCGGCAGCCGCTTGCATCTCTGCTTCGAGTTCGATGATGAGATTCGGGATCTCTGATTTTGGCAGATGCTTTGTGTCGGTGAGATCGATCTCCTTCTCCCGAATCGGCTTTCGGATCGTCTGCGGGGTGATGTTATGCTCCCTGTTATAAGCGATCTGGAGGTTTCGCCTCCGCTCTGTCTCGGAGATGGCTTTTCTGATCGAGTCGGTCATCTTGTCAGCGTAGAGCACCACCCTTGACTTCACGTTCCTGGCTGCCCTGCCGATCGTCTGGATGAGACTTTTCGTATCGCGCAAAAATCCTTCCTTGTCAGCGTCGAGAATGCCGATGAACCCGACCTCAGGGATATCAAGCCCCTCCCGCAGTAGATTGATGCCGACAAGGACATCGAACTTGCCAAGCCTTAGCTGGCGGATGATCTCGGTCCGCTCGATCGTGTTGATATCAGAATGGAGATACCGTGTCCGGACGCCTTTGTGGGCGAGGTACTCGGTCAGTTCCTCTGCAAGTCTCTTCGTAAGCGTCGTGATAAGGACACGGTCTCCCTGCTTGATGGTCTTCTCGATTTCACTGAGCACGTCAGCCGCCTGCCCCTCGATCGGGCGCACCTCCACGTACGGATCGACAAGACCTGTCGGGCGGATGATCTGCTCGACGACCTGCCCTGACTTCTCAAGTTCGTAAGCGCCGGGAGTCGCCGAGACAAAGATGACGTTTTGCATGTACCCTGCAAACTCATCGAACCGCAAGGGGCGGTTGTCGAGTGCCGACGGAAGCCGGAAGCCGTAATCGACAAGCGTCTTTTTCCGGGAATAGTCGCCCTTGTACATCCCGTGAATCTGCGGGATCATCTGGTGACTCTCATCGATCATCATCAGGAAACCCTCCGGAAAGTAATCGAGCAGGCAGTACGGCTTATCTCCAGCTTCTCTTCTGTCGAAGTGGCGCGAGTAGTTCTCGATTCCCTTGCACGAGCCGGTCTCCTCGATCATCTCGATATCGTAGAGTGTCCGCTGCTTGAGCCGGTGTGCTTCAAACATCCCCATCGACGGCAGCACAGAATCTAGTTCCTCAAGGATGGATGCGATCGCCCGTGCCTTCTCCTCTTCAGGTATGACGAAGTGCCGCGCAGGATAGACATAGAAGTAGTTCATCTCCTCGATCTTCCTGCCTGTTATCTTCTCTATCTCTGTGATCCGGTCGATCTCGTCCCCGAACATCTCGATTCTGACGATGTTATTAAAGTACATCGGGATAATGTCGATCGTGTCCCCTTTCACCCTGAACCGCCCGGGCATCAGTTCGGTGTCGTTTCTCTCGAACTGGATATCGATCAGTTGCGAGAGTATCTCGTTTCTGCAAATCCTGTCGTGCACGTTTAATTCAAGCCCCATCTTCTGGAAGTTCTCAGGATTTCCGAGACCGTAGATGCAGGAGACCGAGGCGACAACGATCACATCGTCCCGCGACAGCAAGGACGCGGTGGTAGATAGACGCATCTGCTCGATTTTGGGGTTTATCTGGGCGTCCTTCTCGATGTACTGGTCTTTTTTTGGGATATAAGATTCGGGCTGGTAATAATCGTAATACGAAACGAAATATTCAACCCTGTTTTCAGGAAAGAACTCCTTAAACTCGTTGTAGAGTTGGGCAGCCAGTGTCTTGTTGTGGGCGATGACGAGGGTCGGCTTTTGGACTTTGTCGATGACGTTTGCAATTGTAAACGTCTTTCCTGAACCAGTGACGCCAAGGAGCGTCTGGAACTGGCTGCCAGTTTTGAGTCCCGAAACGAGACTCTCTATTGCATCGGGCTGCGAGCCTTTGGGCGCGAAATCGGAGACGAGATGAAACTCTGGCATATCAGTATCTTCCCTGTTGGCTGTTCTTCGGCTGTAACTTTCCTTGATGCTTCACGATTCTTAAATGAATCTTTTCCGCCCCCCTCCCACGAACTCCTGCGATAGATCACAAAGGTAAAATACTGATGTGGACATAGGTGACGTTGAAGATGTCGAAGTTGATCGCCACAAAGAAAAGAATTGCAGTGCTCGCAGCGGCAATCATTCTTGTGAGCTCGCTGACAGCATACGCGCTCCTTGCAACGAGCCATACCACCTACAAGACCAAGGAGAACTTCTGTACCAAATGCCATACCGGCGTGGCTACAAACGTATCTGCTGGCATCCACGATCCTGCAAACTGCATCTGCCACGGATACCTCATCAACGGCACGTACGACAACATCACATACGACATAAACCGAAAGCACAACCTCACAAAGGATATCTACTGCACCAACTGCCACAGCGATTCCAACGAAACCGGCGACATACCGATCCATGTAAGCCCTTACATAAGCGGCAGGAACCAGACAGCGCACTATCTGATCAAGGATAACAAGACCGCGATCTACGATCATGCAAGAGA
>JAUWCK010000208.1 GCA_030609345.1 Methanosarcinales archaeon
GAAAAGGAATCCCGCCTTTATCAGGACTTTGACCTGTTGTACCGGCAGTACTTCGGAACGTTAGCGATCGTGGTCATGGTTGAGAATGGGGATGTGACCACGCCTGAGGTCTTACACGCCATCGATCGTTTGGATACTGGCATTTCCGGAACAAAAAATGTTGTGGAGGTTGTTAATCTTGCAACTATGGTGCGTCAGGCAAATCTCATAGGATCAGGGCGTGATAGGATTCCTGATGATCAGAGAGCGGTCAGATCGCTCATCGATTCGATACCAGAACATCAGCGCGAGATCGTACTGCCTGATACACGGCATACTGCTGTATATGTCACCATGCCGGCACGTCTCACCGATCCGGAGATGATCGATCTCCTTGCCGATGTCGAGGACGTGGTGGAACTGGCATCGTTTCCACCGGGATACAAGGTCATCGTCACCGGCGAACCAGCGTTCTATGTATCCATGCAGGATGAAATGAAATCGAGTATGGCTCCGCTCCTTCTGATAGCGTCACTGTTGATGGTGGTGGTGCTATTCATCGCATTCAGACATGCCCGGTGGAGGCTGCTTCCGCTTCCGATAGTCATCATCGGGATCGTCTGGACGTTCGGCGCGATGGGATTTCTTGATATACCACTTACGATAGTCTCGCTGTCTGCTTTTCCGATTCTGATCGGACTTGGCATCGATTATGCGATCCAGTTCCACAACCGCATCGAAGAGGAATTCGCAAGAAGTAAGGATGCGAAGAAAGCGGTCTCAGAAACGGTACGGCACACCGCACCGGCTGTTATGATCGCGCTGATCATCACCGGACTCGGCTTTGTGAGCCTATTCACCTCAACGGTGCCGATGATCAAGGATTTCGGACTGCTCTGTCTGATCGGGATCATCTGCTGCTTTTTTTCTGCGCTGTTCATCGAAATTGCAGTGATCTACTCGCTGCACCGGAACAAAAACAACAGGCAGAACCGCAAACAGAAGAATGCGCGAACGACCAATAAAAATGTGAATGGTGCAGCCGAGCGACTATTCGGCAGTATTGCGGTCTGGTCTGCGGAAAATCCCCTGCTCGTGCTCGGTGTTGCAGGATCGCTCTGTTTTGCAGGACTGTATGCGGATACGATGATCGGGATCGAGACCGATGTGAAGGAGTTCATGCCTCCTGATATGCCCGCGCTTATCGATATCGACCACATGATCGTGGTTCTTGGCGGCATCGACCAGTTGAATCTGATCATAAAGGCGGATGACGTGACCGATCCTGCTGTGATCGAGTGGATGGATCGGTTTTCCGCACACGAGGTTGAACTACACCCCTACATTTCCAGTGGAGAAAGCATAGCGGGTCCGATAAAGGCAGTGAATCAGGGGGAGCTTCCGGAGGATGCGGCGCAGGTGGATGCTATTTTACAAACGATTCCTGAGAGTACCAGAGATCGGTATATCTACGGGCGTACCACTGCGCTTATCAATCTCGGCATCGGGGATGCGATATCAGGGCTTGGACTTCCCAGAATCGATCGACTGATCAGACTGGTTAATGATGATGTGCGATGGACGCAGCTCCCGCCCGGCGTCACCGTCACGATCACAGGAAACCCGGTTGCGATGACCACGGTGCTTACAGCGCTCACGACGGGGAGGAGGATGATGACGTTTGTAGGTCTTATCCTGATCCTCGGCGGACTCTTCCTGTTATATCGTGACTGGCTGAAAGCGATAGTGCCCGTGCTCACGATGACCCTTGTGATTGGCTGGTCTTCCGGGGTGATGTACGCACTTGGCATGGACTACACTCCGATGACCGCAACGCTTGGAGCACTGATTCTTGGCATCGGATCTGAGTACGCTGTGATGATGATGGAGCGGTACTTCGAGGAACGGGAGAACGGACTTGTTCCGATTGATGCAATCCGGGTGTCCACTGGTAAGATCGGAGTTGCGATTCTGGCATCCGGCTGTACAACGCTTGCAGGATTTTCTGCACTGCTCGCATCTCCGTTTTCGCTGAACAGAAACTTCGGCATCATCACCGTGATCGATGTGCTGCTTGCGCTGATCGCAAGTTTCTTCGTCTTTCCGGTGCTTATCGTGTGGCTGGACGGGTGGCGGGAGAAGCGGAGGGGAATTACGGAATGAACAAATCACATATAAGTTTAGCATGTAGATCGTGGAAATCACGAATAGCACGAATGAGGCGAATGACACGAATATAATAGAGGTCGAATGTATGAAGAATGAAGTAATCCACAAGGAATTGTCGTACCATGTAATGGGGGCGGTGTTTGAAGTGCATAATGCGCTTGGAGTGGGGTTCGTTGAGCGTGTGTATGAAAAAGCACTGGCATACGAACTTGAACTACGTAACATCTCTTTTGAGCGCCAGAAGGTGGTAACAGTGCTTTACAAGGGACATGTCGTTGGCACACATCGCCTCGACTTCGTTGTGGATGGTAAAATCATCCTGGAACTGAAAGCTGTATCGGCACTAGCTGATGTGTTCAAACAGCAAACGTTGTCGTACCTCAAAGCCACAAACATGAGACTGGGCATTCTCATCAACTTTGGCGCACAACGTGTCGAATACACTCGCATCGCAAACTAAGTGAGGTAAATTCGTGTCATTCGTACCATTCGTGAAATTCGTGATTGATCCCACCTTAAACACAAAAAACAGAAGGACAACCCATGAACCTGAATAGGACAATAATAGCAATACTATTAGCAATCGCAGCGCTCGCAGCATCGATACCTACCGCGTCCGCAGCGGGCTTACCAGATGACCTCTCGCCGGGCTTTACGTTCTCGCAGAACTTCTACGATGTCTACGGCAAGCCAAACCTGACAGCGGCAATCGTCGGCGACAACGAGTTTGGTCGCGGCGATGAGGTGACGCTTACGATCGATCTGATCAACCGCGGCGTGGTTCTCGGATTCGAATCCGACCGCATGCCTGACGGCGATAACGAGATCGATCTCGCCAAGATGGAACTCGGATATGAACTCCAGCAGGTGAATGCGATCGGGATCACTGCAATGCTCATAGCGCCAGAGGAGATCCCGATCGAGGTGAAATCGGGACCGCAGCAGGCAGGATCGATCAAT
>JAUWCK010000078.1 GCA_030609345.1 Methanosarcinales archaeon
TGGTGTTGAGGCCGATGAAATGTACTATGCCGATATGGTGATCTACACAGGCTTTGCAAAGGATCTGCCATCTGTTATCGATGATCTTCCAAAGGCATACATAGATGACCTGAATGGAATCGTCCGGACCAGGAGCCTGACCATCTGGTTGGGTCTTGACAAGAGACTGGACGAGTTCAACTACATTGGTTCTGAGGTATGGTTCAAGGATAATCCATACTGGGCAATGCCAATCAGCAATTACGACTCATCACTTGCACCAGAGGATAAGCAGCTTGTGGGGTTTGCGTTTGTGATAGATGAGAAGAAATCTGAAAAATCAGAGACGAAGAAGGCATACGAAACTATCTACTGCGCCATCCCAAATATCGAAGAGCATGTAGTGATGCAGCACGAACAGATCACGATTCCTGAAAAAGCGGCAGTTACGATCGACGGGAAATTTGCAGATATCCGAACACCGATCAAGAACCTGTATCTTGCGGGCACGGATACGGATAGTCGGAGTATGGGTATAACTCGCGCCGCATACTCGATCGTGGAGATGCTGGGGGTATTGAATGAAGATGGGAATCTGCATCAATAAATTGCCGTCTCAAAATCATCGTTCTTAAGTGGTCTGCCTCCTGTTCCGTTTTGCTCCTGCACCGTCAAGAACGTCTTCGTGTTTGGAGAGCGTTTTCAATACGATATGCAGGGTGGTGAAAATTTGAATATCGCCGGATTTTTAGGTAGTGCCACGATGGCGGTCGGTGTTGCGTGGGGGATTGGAGAGTTCGGGATAGCTCGGTTATTTGGAACGCATGAACAGATGGATATGTATGATACGATGACTGATCTGATAGTGGATATTTGATAAAGAGCGGGACGCGAGATGATTGGCAGAATGTAGGGTTATTGATCCGGTGCCGTCTTTCAGTGCCGCACCATCTTTACGACATATTGCAACCACACCTCTCCCAAGAAGCTCCTCAATCGGGATGCAAGCCGCACCCTTACCTTGCGTTACCTGCGCATCGCATCCGGGATGCACTCGATGACGTCGGTTGCAAGCAGCCCGTATCCGTATTCCACAAACGCGATATCACCGGCAGTCCCCACAATGAGCGCACCTGCCGAAGCCGCAGAAAGCGCATCGGTCTTCGCAAAGATCGCGCCGACCACGCCTGCAAGCACGTCACCAGTTCCGCCGACGGTCATCCCGGGATTTCCGGTTCGATTGATTCTTATCGCTCTTCCGTCTGATATGACGTCGATATCCCCTTTAAGCAGCGTGACAACATGGTTTCTCGCAGAAAAATCCATAACCAGTTCGCAACGCTCATCAATATCCGCTGACACAACCCCTCCAAGCATCCGAAACTCGCCAGCATGTGGCGTTATGATCGGCGGCGTCATCCCCTGCACCGGCATCGGAAGCGCATGGAGCGCATCTGCATCGATCACGAACCGTGCATCAGGATTTGACCTGATGATCTCGGAAACTGCCTCCGCGGTCTCGCTCTCGCGACCAAGCCCCATTCCGATCACGGTCACGTCGTGCTTCCGGATCAAAGCGTTGACCGTACCGACGTCGTCGCGGGCAAGATAGCTACCAGATAACGAATGAACGATCAGGTCAGGCGAGAAGCCTTGAATCGTCTCTGCAACACTCTGCGGTGCTGCTACCGTCACCCAGTCCGCACCTGCCCGGAGCGCGGCAAGCGCGGCAAGCGCAGGCGCTCCTGTAAATGCACCGCCCCCGATCACAAGCACCCTGCCGTTATCGCCTTTGTGCGATCTCGATGACCTTGCTGGTGGCAGGTCTCCTGTCCCGACGATCAGGGTAGCCCGCGTGGGGATGCCGATGTCAGCAACCTCGACCTCACCAGTAATCTCGGAACGTCCGGAAAGCCCTTCCTTCATCCGGTGGTTCGTGATTGTCAGGTCTGCATGGACTGCCTTCTCGAAATTATCAGGATTGAATCCGGACGGTACGTCTATTGAGAGAACAAACGCAGAAGATGCATTTATGAGGTCGATTGCGCTTGCCACTGGCTCACGGATGCTCCCGCGCACGCCTGTGCCGAGCATGGCGTCGATCACGATGTCAGCATCCAGTTCCAGTTCCGAGAGTTCTGATGAATCCCTAATCTCCCTGAGATCTGCGCTGAGATTCTCCAGTATCTCCCAGTTCCGGCGGGATTCATCGGTTGCAATGTCGCGAGCGCGTCCGAGCAGCAGAATCTCAGGATTGTAGTCCAGAAGATGCCGTGCCGCAACAAACCCGTCGCCGCCGTTGTTGCCGGTGCCCGTGAGGACTACGATTCTGGTCTCTGTGTCCTCCGGAAACCGTGCGCGAATCGCGCGTGCAACAGATGCGCCAGCGTTCTCCATCAGCTGGAGTGGAAGTAGACCGAGGTCACCACAGTTGGCATCGACCCTGCGCATCTCGGACGGTGTGATCTCGGTGTTCATCTCCAGTTATCTCTTTACGGTGATCGGCAGCACGTCCTCTTCCAGTTCCCGCATCGCTATGTCGATCGGGTCTCCGGTGTCGGGTCTGATCAGTACCGGTGCTCCAAGCGAGATCTGGAGCGCTCGTGCGCCGATGATGCGGGCGCGTTCATATCGTGTGTATCGTTCCAATGTGGTTACATCCTCCTGTTCTTGTGTATGTGGCTTATTTGGGATAAGTACCTTCGCACCTTGTCATATATTTCCGACCGCGACTTGTAGGATCATGAGGGCATCTACGGATGTGAGTCTGCCGTCTCCATTCATGTCGCCCAGCATTCGCCCCCTGCCACCCGAATCGGTCCAATAACCAGCAGGGGTATCTGGTTCTTCGTCCCATGCATAAGGTACGCCGTCGCTATCAAAGTCCGTGACTGAAACGGGCATATCTGGCGATGCGCCGCCGAATGGGTGGAATCGGAGGGTAGTGCCATTATCCGCGGTCTTGAAGTATATCTTGCCCATGATGTGCTTCTTACTATCCTTATCAAGATCGAGGGGGCAGTCGTTTCTGAGAATGACGTGCGAGGAACTTGCAGTCTTCACTTCCATCGCGCCATACGTCTTGCCGGTGTTGATACCCAGAACCTCGTTGTCGATCAGGAAGACGTACTTGATCTGCACGATGCCATGCTCTTTAGAGACCCCGTCCAAATAATAGGAGAAGACCGGGACGTCATATCCTCCACCGATATCTGAGGTATAGGTGTATACTTCGCCGATCGAAACGACCACATTATCGAATTCCCGTCCATTTAGGCTCAAAGAGAACCATACCTTCTCTCCAGTACTATCAATCTGCTTTGCTTCAAGTGCGAATCCACCGCCCATCTCCCAAGCCTCGCCGAGGTCCAGCGTCTTCTTCTCATCGTCTTCGAACTCTACGAGCAGTTTGCTGAGTTTATTGGCTCTGTTAT
This sequence comes from Methanosarcinales archaeon, assembly GCA_030609345.1. Next base: position 3,414 of record JAUWCK010000078.1, read on the forward strand.
TGATCGCCACATACGCCTCTCCAGTCCATCCCTCGAGATAGTATCCTGTGTCTCCATCGACGGTCAATCTCTCGTTTTCATAGAGTTCGTACTCCTGATAGACAGGGGAGGTCTGGTACGTCAGGCAATCCTCATCGATGGTTCGGTCAGTATCGGGTCCGGTCAGTGTGCTGGCATCAATCGTCAGCGTCTCGGTTGCCAGGTCAGAGTCCGGATCATACCAGAATAAAGCGAAGTTGGCGGCATCCCATGTTATCGTGGAAGATTGCGCACCGACCAGATTCCGAATCATTCCACGAATCTCATATCTCTCTGTCCTGATGCGCTCAACGAATGGGTAAAACCTGATCGCAGTGTCATCATCCGCCACTTTGAAATACATATTTCCTATGATCTCTTTGGTGGAACCCAAATTCAGGTTGATGGGATTCTGGTTTCCGAAAGTAACCTGCGAGGGACTTACACTCACCACGCTCATGGCATCACACCAGCCATACGGATAACCGATGTCGATCTCCAGCACATCATCATCATCGATTAGGAAGACATACTTGATCTGCACGATGTTGGCATCTCTGCCTCTGAATATATCGTCCACATAACACGAGAAGACAGGAACATCTTCATCGTCTCCAATGTCTGCGGTGTATATGTATACTTCGCCGACTGAAACGACCTCATTATCGAATTCCCGTCCATCTATGCTCAAACTAAACCATACCTTCTCTCCTTCAAGATCGATCTGACATGCAGTAAGACTGAATCCTCCACCAAGATTCCATTCCTCGCCAGTCGCCAATGTCTTCCTGTCGCCGCCTTCGAACTCTACCAAGAGTTCACAGATTTTATCTGCACTGCCATTGATCGCCACATATCGTTCTCCTGCCCATCCCTCAAGGTAATATCCAGCATCTCCACCAACGGTCAATCCCTCGTTTTCGTAGAGTTTGTACTCCTGATAAACAGGAGATGTCTGATAACTCAAGCAATTCGTATCGATGGTTCGGTCAGCATTTGGTCCGGTCAGTGTGCTGGCAGCAATCGTCAGCGTCTCGCCCATCTGATCATCATCCTGATCATACCAGAATGCAGCGAAGTTGCTTGCATCCCATGTTATGTCGGCAGGTTGTGCACCGATTAGCTGCGCAACCTCACCGCGAATCTCAATCGTCTCAGCGCTTGCTGGCACGGCAGAGAGCACAGCCACAAGCACAACCAAGATAACCTTTTGTTTATTAATATCTATCACTCCTTGTGCAAACATTAGATCCACATCCATTTCATGTGTTCACACCACATAAGTTTACCTTCGTACCGGGTTAGCAAACCGATGGAATGGGGAAAAATACACAATCTCGCGGTCATGAGACCCTACAAAAGCATCAACCCACCGTTCCCAACCTGAAATAAATCCTTCTGTTATTCTTCCCCTTATTTTCCGCCTTCGCAATCTCGATCTGCCCGATCTCACCGGTATTCCGCACATGCGTGCCGCCACATGCCTGCGCATCAAAGCCCACGATATCGATGATGCGTATCTCTTCCATCTCAGGCAGATCCATCTTCAATTTCACAATCGACGGCATCTTAAGTGCTTCTTTTGCGGGAAGAATCTTTATCTCCACCGGAATCTCCTGATCGATAATCTCATTCGTCTTCTCTTCAAACGACTTGATCTGCGACCTGTCAAAGTCCTTCAGACTGAAATCCACCCGGGTCTTTACCTCCCCGATCTGGTTCCCTGTGATGAGCGCACCGGTCTCCTTGTTGATCACAGCGGAGAGGACGTGACATGCGGTGTGCGACCGCATGAAGAGATACCGCCGGTCCCAGTCGATCCTTCCGGTGACCTGATCGCCCGCCATAAGTCCGGGATCTGCGATCTCATGGCTGATCAGGTCATCCGTCTTCTGCACATAAACTACCGGGTATTCGCTTCCATCCCGGACCAGAACGCCGAGATCGTTCGGCTGTCCGCCAGCATTGGGGTAGAATGCGGTCTTATCGAGGATCACGAACCGATCATCGGTGACATCCTCGACCGTCGCTTCAAATTCCAACAGATAACAATCCTTCAGGTACAGTGCATCCATTTCGCATCACTCCGCCGGGGTGACTTGTTCTCCGACCATCGCATCCATCAATTCGAGAAACTCATCCTTTGCGCCATCAGGTATGGTCGCGCCTGCTGCGATGTTGTGCCCACCGCCCATGCCGCCGACCTTTGCTGCGCAGGCTTCGATGGCATCCGCAAGGTTAAGCCCACGCCTGACAAGGTCCTGCGTGCCGCGTGCAGAGACCTTGGCGTCTCCGTCGCTGTCTGCGAATGCGAGCATCGGCATATCCCGCTTTCTGCGGTTTGTCAGACTCATGCCTGCAACGATGCCGACGATCGTGTCCTTGATCGAACTGCCTGCATCGAAGTACTGG
>JAUWCK010000084.1 GCA_030609345.1 Methanosarcinales archaeon
CGGTCGGCGCAAACAGCGTCGGAGACGCGAGTTTCACGATCACGCCGACCGAGATTGGCACCCACACGATCGAGATTGCGGCACAGACGAAAGCGACGGCTGATGCCGTGAGAAAAGAGATCATCGTCGAGGCAGAGGGGATGAGGCAGGAGATCGTTGAGAACGGAAACCTGGATGCAGGTCCGGGCGCAGGTACAGGCAGCATCACGCTCGATGCCACGCTTCCTTCGGGAATCGTTGATGATTCAGGGGTTGTTCTGGTTAGTTTCACGCCAAGCATAGTTGCGCAGACGATAAACGGTTTAGATAGCCTCCTTAACATGCCGTTTGGCTGCGGCGAGCAGAACATGATCATGTTTGCGCCAGACGTCGAGGTTCTGCGATACCTCAAGGCGACCGACCAGACCAACCCCGAAGTTCAGGCGAAGGCGGAACTCTTTATCACAACCGGCTACCAGCGCCAGCTCACATTCAGGCACAACGACGGCTCGTTCTCAGCATTCGGCGAGGGCGGCAGCCTCTGGCTCACATCGTTCGTCCTCGGCTCATTTGCAGGCGCACGGGACGTGACATCGATCGATGACTCGGTTCTCGCAGAGGCGTCGGACTGGATCTGTGAGCATCAGAGCACAGACGGTTCATGGGAATCGGTCGGTTTCGTCTGCCATCAGGAGATGATCGGCGGGATGGAGGGTAGATACGCGCTCACCAGTTTCGTTGTGATCGCACTCGCTGATTATGGGGCAGCAGATCCGGCTGTCCTCGAGGAAGCGCAGGCGTACCTCGAAGCGAACCTTGAGGCGCAGACCGATCCATACCCGCTTGCGATCGCATCTGTCGCACTTCAGAAACTTGGAAGCCGGTATGCTGATGCCGCTCTTGAAAAACTGACCGCTCTCAAGCATGAGGATGAAAACGGGGTCTACTGGGGATCCGACGCAGATCTGGTCGGGGATTCTGACAGGGACCCCTATCCGTTCGAGTACGGTCATCCGCCTTCGAGCAGGAACGTCGAGATCACATCGTACGCGGCGCTTACACTTATCGATGCGAAGCATCCGCTTGCAAACGACGCGGTCAAGTGGATTTCGGCGCAGAGAAACTCGCTTGGCGGATTCTCTTCGACGCAGGACACGGTTATGGCGCTTAAGGCACTGATGACCGCGGCAGCAACCCAAGGTAGGGATATCGACGCCACAGTGACGGTGTCAGCCGACGGAAGCATTGTCAAGGAGATCGGAATCGATGCCGGGAACTTCGATGTGCTCCAGACCGCCCGAGTGCCTGACGGCACAAAAGATGTGGAACTTGTGCTTACCGGAACCGGAGAGGTCGGCTATCAGCTGGTAAAGCGGTTTAACGTGATACTTCCGGAGATTGCGCCGGTTTCTGACCTGCAACTGAATGTCACATACAATGCTACCAACGTCGCTGTCGATGATGTGATCGCCGTACAGACGCTGGTTACGTATACCGGAGCAGCAGAGGCAACCGGCATGATGATCGTGGATGTCGCCGTGCCCACCGGGTTTACGCCGGTAACGGCGAGTCTGGACACACTGGTTGCGGACGGAACGATCACGCGATACGAGATCGCGGGTAGGGGAGTCATCGTCTACGTGCTTGACCTGTCGCGAGGGGTCGAACTCTCGTTTGAGATGAAGATGCGGGCACTTTTCCCGGTAAAGGCGATCGTGCCTGACAGCCGGGCGTACTCGTATTATGATCCAGAGGTCTGCGCGGGCGCGAAGGGCGGGGCGATTGTGGTCGGTGCGTAGGTGTGGGAGGGCGGTGGGCTCCCACCAGCACTGTTTTTTTTATACTATGCCAATATCTTAAGTAGCATGTTTATGTAAGTGTAGCATGGAGGCATGGCGATGATGGAGACGATGTATAAGATCCAAACACTGGAAAAATTGATAGATTCTGGCATGGATGATGGGTTGATTGATAAAACGCTCAGTAAACTCATACAGTATAAAACAGATAAAATGGAACGTGAATTGCAGGAATTGAAAGATTCCATGAAGAAATTTGAATCCAGATACAATATGGATTCGGAAACATTCTATAAAAAGTTTGGAGAGGGAGGATTGGGTGATGAAATGGATTTTTTTGAATGGCATGCTCTTTGCGATATGCACAAGCGGCTCATGGGGCGGCTGAATATCGCAAAAGGGGGATAGATTTGAGCATACGCAGATATTTCGACGAATTGAAACTGCGTCTGATGATCGATCCCAGTGTAGAACTGTTTGAAGTAATAAGTGAGAAAATCTATGAAAAAGAAGGATATTTAAGGGTTGTAATCAAATTACCAGACGATAGTGTGATGCATTGCTTTGAGTACGTGTTATCAGATGGATCGATTGGGATTTCAAAATACAGTTTTCACTGGCAGGACGTGGCAGGTAATTTGATTTGCAGGTGGGATAATTCTCCACATCATCCTGAACTGGATAGTTTTCCATATCATGTCCATACAAAGGATAACATTAGTGCGTCGAGTGAAATGAGTCTTATAAAGGTTTTGAATGAAGTGAAGGCAACTCTTAAGCAGCAAGATGCGGGCGCGAGGGGCGGGGAGATCATGGTTGTGGAGGAGTCGGTGAAATGACGTACTTATCAGCCACCTCGATGCATCAGGCGCCACAATTCAAGAACAGATCGAGAACATCAAGTCATATAAGTGGGTAAGGGTGGTGGAGGGTTGCGAATAATGTTCAATCCAAAATTTACGATCACCAATAGAATAAACAATTCACTTCTCGAAATTGAGCGAGCAAGGGGATTTTTGGATGCGGCGGGATTGAAAGAAGAGTGGATTGAGGATATGCAGAGTGAAGCAATAATCCTCGAAGCACATCATTCCACCCATATCGAAGGCACTCAACTCACTCTATCACAGGCTCAAAGAATCCTCTCTGGCTGGGCTGTAAGGGATGTAAGAGACGATGACCGCCAGGAACTCCTCAACTACAAGGAGGCGATGGACTTTGTCTCGGAGTATCTGGGTAAAAAATCAGAGATAACAGAAGATTTGATACAGAAGATTCATAGAATTTTAGTCAGTAATGTCAGGGGAGGCACTCTTGAACCGGGGAAGTACAGGGAAGTTCAGAATTATGTGGTGAACTCGCTTACCGGAGAGATACTTTATACGCCACCACCACCTTCCGGAGTCCCTCAACTCATGAAAGAATTTATTAGATTCTTAAATAGAGAATCTGATATTTCACCGGTGCTTATAGCAGGAATTGGTCAATCTCAATTTGTTGACATACATCCGTTTTTGGATGGAAATGGTAGAACTGCCAGAGTCCTCTGCACCCTCATCCTCTATCAGAATGGCTATGATTTTAAGAGGCTCTTTTCACTGTCCGAATATTACGATAAGAACCGACGCGAGTATTACGATGCCATTCAATCGGTAAGAGAACGCAATATGGATCTAACCGTGTGGCTTGAATATTTTACGGAGGGGTTGAGACGCCAACTGATAGAAGTAAAGACAAAGGGTGAAAAAGCTATCAAAAGAGATGTTTTGATAGAAAAGGCGAAAATGTCGAGGTTGAATGATCGCCAGCAAAAGATTTTATTATATCTTTTAGATGAAAAACAGGCGTCGGTGGAAGAGATTAGACAGAAGTTCAATTTAGTCAGGCGGACAGTCCAACGTGATCTCTCAAGATTGGTCGACTCAGGTATGATAAAGGAAGTTGCTAAAAGCAAGACAGATCCCACGAAATATTATGAACTACTGTGACACCCTACTGCGACAATGCTGTGACATCCACTATGACAATACGGGCAGGATGGGGGATGACCCGGGAAACCTGAAAAACTTGAGATGAAAACATGACCGACCAGATCGAAGAAGTAAAAGATAAGATCGTAAAAGTGCTTAAAAAGCACGGCGTAAAGAGAGGCGGACTATTCGGATCCGTAGTGAGAGGAGAGCTGGGAAAAGATAGTGATATCGACGTATTGGTAGAAATTGAGAACGATATCAGCTTACTGGATTTTATCGGAATTAAACTGGAGATTGAGGAGAGACTTGGAAGAAAAGTAGACTTAGTAGAGTACTGCGCCATCAAGCCATCTATAGAGGAGAGAATTCTCAAAGAGCAGGTGGTGATTCTGTGAAAAAGGATGTGCGGGTTTATATCGACGACGTACTTGAATGCATCGATAAGGTGGAGGAGTACACGGAAGGAGTCGGTGAGGGTGAGTTCTATGAAAATACACAGATCCAGGACGCAGTTATAAGACGTCTTAAGATCGTATGCGAGGCGATAAAGAATATACCGGTTGATTTCAGAGAACAGTATCCGGATATCCCGTGGAGAAAGATTACAGGAATGCGGGATGTGCTTATACACGGATATGCTGGCGTGAATCTTTTGAGGGTGTGGCGGGTTGTAATAGATGATCTGCCAGACCTCAAAGAGAAATTCCGAGAGATGGAGGGAAAAGGAAAGGGGGCACACTATGTTCTTACGTGATGATGGTTGTCATTTCGGTTGTCATTTCTGGGAACATGGCTTCAAAGAAAAGTTCCACGAATAGAGAGTTTCTTGAAATTCTGGAGAAGATGTAAGCTTGCAAATCCCCTCCCTCGCCCTACCTATCACAGTACTTAAGATGCAGCCTGCACATGGTTGAAGATGACACAGAGGCATCGGCATGAATAAGCAACTCGTAGCAGTCATGGATTTCGGAGGGCAGTATAGCCACCTGATCGTGCGGAGATGCAGGAATCTCGGGGTATACGCCGAACTGATCCCGCACACCACATCTCCTGATGCGATCAGGGAGATGAATCCGGAAGCGATCATCCTGTCAGGAGGTCCTTCCAGCGTATATGCAGAGAATGCCCCGGTATGTGACCCTGAAATATTCAATCTCGGAATTCCCGTGCTTGGAATCTGCTACGGGGCACAACTGATCGTGCGCGCCATGGGTGGGGATGTCAAACAGACGGAGATGCGCGAATACGGGAAGACCGAACTTTTGATAGACGATACAACAGACCTATTCAGTGGAATCGGGGAGAGAACGGTTGTCTGGATGTCGCATGGGGATCTGATCGAGAGCCTGCCAGCAAATTCCGAGATCATCGCACACACAGCCGGATCGCCTGCCGCAGCGTTCAGGAAAGTCGGGGAAGGGCTGATCTATGGCATCCAGTTCCATCCCGAGGTGGTGCACACCGATAAGGGCGAAGAGATGCTTGCGAACTTCCTATTTTCGATATGCAACTGCGATGCAACATGGAGTCCGGAATCATTCATCGACAGCGCGATTGCGGAGATCAGGGATGCGGTAGGCGGCGGCAAGGTGATCTGCGGCTTGAGTGGCGGGATCGACTCTGCAACCGTTGCTGTCTTGATCCATCGCGCAATCCAGGACCGGCTGACCTGCATCTATGTCGATAACGGTCTCATGCGGAAACGCGAGACCGAAGAGATCGTGCGCACATTCAAAAAACATTTCAAGATCAATCTCGAGGTTGTTGATGCAAAAGATCGGTTTCTGGAGCGATTGCGGGGGATTTCGGATCCGGAGGAGAAGCGGAAGGTGATCGGCGATGAGTTCATCCGCGTCTTCGACGAGGCTGCGACGCG
>JAUWCK010000001.1 GCA_030609345.1 Methanosarcinales archaeon
GGATATTGCAGTTATTGAGTTTCATTCCGCGTTATTAAAGAAAGTCCGGCAGCATGAGATAGATAGAAACGCCTGTGATATTGCTTTACAAAAATTTTTGCAGGATTGTGAGGCTGGAGATTACCTCATAGAGGGATTTGGTGAGCATACCAAAGAAGAAAGTGTGGACGTATTGAATGCATATTCCATTGACTATGGTTTGAGAACGCTTGATTCGATACAATTGGCAACAGCATTAGTTCTTCATGATAGAGATGTGCTAACGTACTTCGTTACATCCGATTTGATTTTAGAACGTGTCGCTAAAGCAATTGGATTGAAAACTATCAACCCTTAAACGTGGTCGATATGCTCCTCGAATCGTAACTAATCAGGTATGCTGATTGGTCTCCGGATTGCGATCCTGTACTTTCTGGCAAGAAAAATAACCGCAGAGGGCACAGAGGAACGCAGAGCATTTAACCCGTTATTCCCCCTCCGCGCCCCTCTACGTACTCTGCGGTTATAGTCCATGTTTGGTTACAGTATGCCCCAGATCCATGGTAGTTCCTGCATAGTGAAGTCCCTCGATAGTGGTTTAGGTACCTGAGTAGTTACCAAAGGTCTTCATAAAGTATCTCATCAGAGATCTTTTCTGCTCTTGCTCTTTCTAAATTACTTCTTGCTCTTTTCAACCATTCTGAAATAATATCTTTATTTTTCATACACTACCTGTCCGTGTTTTGCAATTTCATTGTATATTAGAAAAGGATTATCTTTTAACTTATCAAATGTTTCGGGAGTCTCTACAATCACGTCAACCGGCACATTCACATCAAGCATGAGGTAGATTCTCTGCGCAAGTTTCCGCTTATGAACAACACCACTCTTCAGGACGAAAATATCATAATCGCTATCCTTTGCCTGTTCCCCTTTCGCTCTTGAGCCGAACAGGATGATTTTATCAGGAACTGCCGCTTCCACAACTTTCTGCACAATTTCCGCCAAAATGTTCTGGGTTGGCATAACTCGCTCACCACTACACCATCTCAATCTTTTTAATATTAAATGTTTCACACCGCGTATGCAACAGCCCAAAACCTCCTGATGCATCCCTTTTTACTCGATATGTTTATCAATATCGATCAATCCCGGCTCTTTCCCATCTTTTCAAGGAAACCCATGTATTGTATAATGAGGGACTACACCATATAAATATTTTGGAGACTTATCTGCTGGATAGGGGTACTAATGCTCGTTAATTAGTGGGAGACTACACCTTAAAAAGACGGACACTGGCGACTGCTATCGAAAAAATCTGGAAAATGGGGTTACTTTCGGTTATCTTTGAAAGTCAAGAAAAAGATGCTTACGTCCGCTTAACCCGCATAATCACAAACACAGCAGCGAGAAAACCAACCAATGTACAAACCGATCCTGCGCCGGATTCTTTATCTGTTCTGGTGGTAGTATTCGCGGTAGCCGCAGTGACGATCGTTTGATCCGGAGTACTAATTGTTCGTGCAGAGTGTACCGCCGGATTAACCGTAATCGATACGTTCTCTGAAACGACGGTTCCATCATAATCGTGAGTATCCGCAAAGTGCGCAACAGCAGGCGGCAGTTCGGCATAACCTGCCCGGTTCACCCTCATACTGTAACCGAATATGTGGCTCTCGCTCGCCGCAAGAACCGCCCTACCGCCGGATGCACCATCGATCAGCACAGCACCCGTTGGGAGGGAATCAACCACATCAACGCTTGCCAGCACATTCCCGGTATTCTTTACCAGGATTTCAACGGCAACGATCCCACCCTCCTCGATCGTTTCCGGATCCACTCGTTTTGACAGCTCTATCTTTGGACCATACACTGTAACTCTGGGGGAGTTCGAGTGTAGCGTATACGTTCTACCATCCCCGCTCCATTTTGCAACCGCAGCAGGGATAACGTACCCTCCTTCGCTCGGCTGCGTGGGCTTCAACTGATATGTAAAACTCCTGGATTCGCCTGCTCCGAGATCCAGTTCCCAGAGAAGCGACGAGTTCTCATCCGGTTCGAATTCGGACGGCAGGGTGTCGCTTACCGCGATCGAGTTGATCGGACGTGTGCCGTCATTTCTGAGCGATATAGTGACCGTGGCAATCTCATCCATATATATGTTGTCATTTATCGACTTTGATATCCTGAACATGCTGAGCACCTTCACTGGATAGGATATGGAATAACAATATTTTATATCTTTTATATCATAATACTCAATGTTTACTATTATGTTGAATACCGTATCTTCTATCACGGAAGGCACACCAAATCGCAGTGTGATCGGATCAAACGATGCAGTATCTATGTTACTGTCAAAGAGCTCTCCCCTTTCGATCTCAGAACGATGGTATCTGGTCTTTCCCCGGATCATTTCAAACGTTTCAAGAGTCTCTACATCGACATAGACGTTCACGTCCTCTGCTTCTGCATCTCCGATGTTCTGAATGATGAGATCCATCTCAATGGATGAGTACGGTTCATATTCATCCTCATCCTCACCAGTCTCGAATTCCACCTCAAAACGCGGCAAGCCTCTTGGTTCTATCTTAATCTTTGCCCACTGGTCAGTTGGCAGATCTGTCCAGTCCTGATCAGTCATCCAGAGTTCAAGAGCCGTTATCCGGATCTCATCATCGTGGATGTAATCCTCACCCTCCTTTAGCATTTGATCAGCAATCAAGATATTATTCTCATACAATTTTATCCCAACGAATTGGTTTTGATCGGACCTGGGGAAATTGTAAGTCATGACCGTGTAATTGCCGCACGTTATTCCTTCGCCAAGATGAAGTTCCTTTGATTTGCTGCATGCCCATTCAAGGTCATCCTCATCGTAAGCGCAGGCAGTGCTGAGGCTCATGATGCACAGCATGGTCAACAAAAAAGATAGAAGTATCTTCATATATATCAATGTATCAAGTTCTTCTGATCTGCGTTGCTGCAACGATTATGGCGATAGCCCCCACGAGCGTATACAGGTGGTGGTACCGCGATTGCGATTGTCCTGCGCCATTGTCGTTGCCTCCAGCTGAGATCGGGTCTGTGTGCAGCACGGTGATCGGCATGGTCGGGGTGGTTGTTGACGACGATTCTAATGTCCCGGATCCGGCAGATGTAGTCGGTGCAGGGCTTGACGTGGAGGAGGACGACTTGGGGACGGAGGATGAGGTGAGAATAGATGCGGTGGTGATGAGATCATATTCGGTGTGTGGATCGACATACATCGTTATCGACTCCTCGGTTTTTATGTATTCTCTGATGAGCTTCTCGTACTCCACAGCCGTGTCCGGATCGCGCCATTTTATCTTGAAAGTGTGCACTTCTTCTTCTTCAAACTCGTATCCATCCTTTTCATAGTCACAGGTGTCCTCAGCCTCGATGGTCTCGTATTTCTTGTATACATCGTCGATGTATAGATAGACGTCCAGACAATCGTTGTCATTGTTCTTCACGTAAACCCGGGCGCTGATCCTGGTATCCTCATCGGTATGCTCCACTGTGTTGATCACAACGAGATCGGTTTCACCTGATACGCTGTACTCTTTGGTCTTTTCATGCCATTCCTCAGTGTCGAGATCGTACCATCTGATTTTGAAGGTATGCGATCCTTCCAATAACTTGTAACTGCTGTATTTCTTTGTGGAGCCCGACGAAACGTCTTTATCAATGATGAAATTACCATCGATGGAGAGAAAGACTGTTAATTTATCGTCATCAAGGTTTTTCACATACACATAGGTATCGGTTTCGTTCGGCGGCAGGGGTGCTGCGCTATCGATGGTTATAGTGGCGTCGATCCAGTTGATGGGTAGTCTGTCAGTTTCTGTGTTAGTGAAACAGGCTTCATCACTTATGTCCAGTATACTGCTATCACCATCCTCCCCGATCACATCGAAACTTATTGTTGCCAGAGTTCCGGAGCCAGTTACACCGCTACCCAGCCTGGGGTGCTTGAATAATACTGCGATTGTGTCGTCTTCCTTGAACATCCAGCTATCTAATTTAAGATCTATCCCGCTGATCTTCCCACTCTCAACATCAGTCACATTTACCACACCAGAATCGAACGACAACGCAAACCCCCCTGAGCTAAGATCTTCAACATCAGCAATATCGATGTCGGCGTCGAACGTGTCGGTAGAGATAGATTCAGGAGCATTGACAGTAACATCGAAACTGCCTATGTTCACTGTGTCACCGATCCATTTTGCAGAGATTTCATCCCCATCTTTATAATAAATAGATCCAGATATTTCCAAGTCGCTACTTTCACCCTCATCTCCTACTACATCAAATGTTACTTCCACCAAGACTCTATATTTATATGTCGTAGATACACTGAATTCTACACTGATCTTACCTTCATCTGAATCCTCTAAATCGTATTTTACTATCTGCACCCCACCCGTATTGCAAGAACCAACTTTTGTCACTTTGAGGACATCGGGATCAAAGGATATATCGAACTGCCCATACATACCCCTCATATCCGCTGTATCAATATTATCTATCTTTGTATTAACTGCAAACGAGCCTATTGCCCAATCAGGCGCATCAAAACCGACTTCTATTTCATCTTCTGCTGCTGCGCAGGTTGCAAACAGCATCACTATGATCGAGACCGCAGCGATCATTCCGAGCCGTTTTAAGTTTTTTGTGTACATGGTATCCTCACTCAGTAATCCAACAAGCACATGGACGGGAAGAGTACCCGATCAGTGCATAGATGGAAAGGAAGTTGTGTGCTGTTATTACACACTGCGGTTCATATCTTTCGGATGATGCGTCCGAGACCACCGCAGCAGGTATACTCTGTGCCTCCACTTGCGCTCTCGCTGTTACTGTGCATGGGCTGGATGATAGCTCAAGCGATGAGGTCTCTATCGATGCCGCGTTGCCGATGGTTACATCAGCGCCGAACCAGTTTGCATCGATAATCCCCCTATCCTCATCCATGAGTTTTCTCATAAACTCATCGGATTCATAAAAATCGATAGCACTGGTATCCCCGGTATCTCCCACGACCTCAAATGTGATCTTTGCCAGATATCCCGATCCGCTCACCCCACCCTCCTCGACGACCTCCTCGACGAGATCGAAATCGAAGATCATTATCCTGATCCTGTCCTCCATCATTCTATACGTTATTGGCATCTCTCTGTCATCGATCATTCCGGATTCGACACTCTCCACATCTATGACGTCCTGATCGAATGTGAGGTCAAACTGCGCTCCGCATAGATCAGTGACCTCTTTAACATCGATGGTGACCTCAAACATACCAGATACAAACTCCGGGGCGTTGACCGCGACATTCACAGTTGCATCCTCCCCCCATCCTGCTTCTTGGTGTAGAGGGTTATAGCCACGTCGCGTGTTATCAGACATTCCCTGGTCGTCTGATGTTCTTTTCCGGTGTCAGGATCGTACCATTCTATCCTGAACGTGTGCATCCCTTCGGTCAGTTTATAGCCGTCCGGTCTGCTGAAATAACCGTCTGATTCGCAGAATTCTCTTGTATATCCGGGTGAGACCCTATTCGCAAAGTCTTTGAAAAGCCCATCGATGTAGAGATATACGTCCAGATCATCGTCGTCAAGGTTCATCACATAAGCATGGGTGCTGATCTTATCATGCTTCTCGATGTAGATAGTCACAGACACCGCATCGCCTGTTACAAAACATTCCTTGATCACCTGATGCTCGTTTCCGGTGTCAGGATCGTACCATTCTATCCTGAACGTGTGCAACCCTTCGGTCAGTTTATAACCGTCTGATCTGCCGAATTTTTTTGTATAACCTGATGAGATTCTATCTTCAAAGTCTCTGAAAGACTCATCGATGTAGAGATAGGCGTCCAGTCTATCGTCGTCAAGGTTCTTCACATATACATGGGTGCTGATACCATCTCCCTCTTCACTATGCTCATCAGTCCGGAGCATTATGGTTGTTGCACCTGTTATGTTATGTTCTTCGATCTTCTCATACAGTTCACCGGTGTCTGTATCGAACCATCTGGTTGTGAATCTGTGTACTCCTTCCTCCAGATCATAATCACCATACTTCTCGGCTCTGCCAGATGAGATACTCTCAAAACCCTCATCCTTTCCATCGATCAGGAGATGGATATCCAGTCTGTCATCATCGAGGTTCTTCACATACATGGTAACGGTGTATTCAGCCGGTGGTAGTGCCCCATCACCGATGGTTACCCTGCCGTTGACCCAGTCTGCATCTATCCTATCCGATTCCTTATCGACGAGCAGTCCATCTGAGAGATCTATGAAACTGGTGTCACCATCGTTTCCCACCGCCTCAAATTTGATCGTTGCAAGAGCTCCGGATCCACTGACGCCACTGACACCCGGGAGATTGAAGAGCAGTCTGATCATGTCTCCGCCCATGAAATACTCGTACTCTACAGGTATTTCCGTGCCACCGATCTCCCCGTTCTCGACATCATCCTTGATATCGGTCACGTTTAGAACGCTTGAATTGAATGATATGTCGAACTGTCCGGAATCCAGATCCTCGACCTCGTCGATCTCGATTTCTACATTAAATTGTTTGTCAGGCGGCGCATATTCAGAAGCGTCAACGTTGACCGTCACTGCTGCTGCATGGGCTGCAAAGACTGCTATTAAGATTATGATTGCAGCGATCCTTGGTTTTGGGTTGTTGTTCTGTGTGTACATAATATCCTTATTTGAATTGTATTATTGCATAGATTAATGCGAGCAGTCCGACAAGCGAGTAGATCGGAATGAGATCGTGTGCTGTTGGTATATCCGGCAATCCGCCGTCTTCTGATGATGCGCCCGGCACTGCCGCAGCCGGTGCACTCTGCGCACTCGCCATGAATGGAGACGGGTTGGATGCCAGCTCAAGCGATTCGGTCTCTGTCGGCGTTTCGGTCGGCGTCGGTGCTGATATCGAGTCCTGTGTTGTATTGACTGCCGGGGTCTCTGTGGGTGTGGGTGTCGGTGTCGGTGCTTCGTCTGACGCCGCTGGTGCGGTGCCGATGGTTACGTTAGTGCCGAACCAGTTTGCAGGAGTATTATCCGGACCCATCGTATCGTAACCCTCCCTTGGCTCTAGATGAGCGAGCATTCTCTTCTGCTCCTCAGATATATCAATATCACTGGTATCTCCAATATCTCCCACAACCTCAAATACAATCTTTGCAATATACCCGGATCCGCTTACCCCACCCTCATCAATGATATCGTTGTCATACTGGATCATTATCCTGATCCTGCCATCCTCCATCAATCTACACGAAGATATTGGCAGTTCTCTGTCATCTATCATTCCAGATCCAACATCGGATTTATCCGCATATATGACGTCTGGATCAAAGGTGAGATCAAACTGCGCACTGCACATATCACTGACCTCTGTAACATTGATCGTGACCTCGAACGTATCTTCCGACACATACAGAGGTGCGCTGACGGTGACATTAACGTCTGCATCAGGGTCGATATCGTCATCTGCTGCCACACCGATTGCGAGCAACATAAGCAGTGCGATTGATAATATCTTTTTTGTGATTATGTCCATATTCATCATCTCATTTCTACATTACACAGCTATCATAGATATACCAAGTCCCTGAAGGGTCACACCGGCCTCACCGGAATGATGTACGGTCTCTCGCCATCGCTCTTCACCAGAGCTTCTACACCATACGCACGCCTGATATTCTCGACTGTGAGTACCGACTCAGGATTCCCTGCGGCAAATATCCTGCCACCGTTCATCATGAGCAGTCTATCCGTGTATCTCGAAGCAAGATTCAGATCATGGATCGCAATGATCGCAGAGATACCTTTATTCCTCACGATGCCTTTCATGATATCCATCACCTCGAGCTGGTGTCTGATATCGAGATTGCTTGTCGGCTCATCCAGGAGGAGAATATCCGCTTCCTGCGCAAGCGCCCGTGCGATCAGGACCTTCTGCTGCTGACCTCCGCTGATCTCGTTAAAGTCCCTCATCGCAAACTCCATGATCCCCAGGAGTTCCAGCACCTCCAGAACCTTGTCTACGTCCTCTTCGTTGCTCTTCCAGCCAAGATGCGGGCGTCTGCCCATGAGCACGGTATCAAAGACCGTCGCAGGAAAGACGCGTGTTGTGGTCTGGGGCACATAACCCAGCTCTTTTGCAATCTCCATTCTCGTCATCTTGCTGGTGTCATTCTCATCCAGGAGTATTATTCCGCCCCCTGGAGTCAGGATCCGGTCGATACACCGGATCAGCGTGGATTTGCCGGCACCGTTCGGACCGACGATTCCGACTACCTCAGATCGATCCAGTTCCATCGATATGTTCTCGAGAACCGGTGTGCTATTATAGCCGAATTCAACATTCTTTACTTTTAGTTTCACCAGTATTCCCTCCTTCGTCTCATTATCAGGTACAGGAAGAGTGGAGCTCCCATAAATGCGGTCACTGCCCCGACAGGGAGGATTATAGGGGCTATGATCCTTCTTGCAACAAGGTCTGCGCTGATGAGAATTACCGCACCGAGGAGACCGGATACAGGAAGCACGTACCTGTTATCGCCTCCGATAGCGAGGCGTGTCATGTGCGGAGCAACGAGTCCGATAAACCCGATCGTGCCTGTGAAGCAGACGATGGTTGCAACAAGCAGCGTCGAGACCACCATCGTGATGACTCTGGTGCGCTTCACATTGACGCCGAGACTCTTCGCGGTCTCGTCTCCCGCACCCATCACATTGAGATCCCACGACTTCATCATAAGGAGAGGGGCACAGCATGCAAGCGTACCGATTATGATTGTCACAACGGGCCATGATGCTCTGTTGAGGTCGCCGACCATCCAGAAGACCGCTTCCTTCACAGCCTCCGCCTCGCCAAAGTACTGGAGTATCGTCGTCATCGCACCGAATAGGTACATCATCGCAATGCCTGCAAGAATCATTGTCTCAGGTGTTGAGCCCTTGCGGCTCGACAATGCGAGGATGATAAACGAAACCAGCAGCGCGAATACGAATGCATTTCCAATGATCAGGTATTTCCCGCCGATGATGCCTGCACCCGCGAGAATCGCAAGCGATGCGCCGAATCCTGCGCCTGACGAGATTCCGAGCGTGTACGGGCTTGCAAGCGGATTTCTGAGTATCGCCTGCATCACTGCGCCTGCAATCCCAATACCGATGCCTGCTATGATGCCGAGAAGGATGCGAGGAAGTCTCAAACCCCAGACCACCATCTCTTCAGTTGCGAAATACTCCCTGAAAAATCCGCTAGTTCCATGAACTATGATACAATCAAAATTTTGGAGAATCGTACCGATGCCATGCCATATTATTGAATAGACCTCAGTGACTGTGATAGGGTAAGAGCCGAGCGTCGCAGAAACACCCGATATGACCACAATCAGAGCTGTAAAGAAGAAGATAAAAAATATCTTTCTTCCAACGAATTTCTTGTATTGCTCTTTGATATCTGCTGCAGTTAGTGTACGGCTTTCTTCTTTTTCCATAGCATTACTCCACCGTCATCACATCGATCGATCCGCCCTGAAAATCGCCCTTCACGTCGCCCATCCGCTCCTCGATCCAGCCTTCCATCTCAAGGTATGCACGCTTCAGTCCATCGATCAGCGTCACATCCTGCACGTTGATCGTGCCATCCTCGTTAGCGTTGCCGAAGATTTCAAGCGTGTAGTCGGATACGGATGCGGGGATTGTTGGCATAAGGCTTATGGTCATTCCAACCAACGTTGAATTTATTTCCATTATATATTACCTTCTCACAGTTTGTTTGTTGTTCGGTATGATTATTCATGCAATATATGCTACACCACGTATGTGCATCACATCCTCCATTCAGGACTTAAACTTTTTGATTCGTAACATCGAAAAATATGGAAGGGCAAAAGACCCCCTCCATATATCTTCGCCCTCCTGACAGCATACTTGAACGCCATGAGCCCTCTTACAAAAAGCACTAACTGTTTTTATCCACAGTTTCCCGCGTCTTCTCCCGTATCCTTCGTGCAAGCTCAGCCAGCTTCTCCTTCGAGAGTGGTTGCGGTGTTACACCGCTCCCATCCCCAAGAATCGCACCTGCAAGCTCCCTGAACCGATCTGCAATGATAGAATCCGGCATGTACTCGATAACCGTCTTACCATAGATCTCGCTCTCTGATATCAGCGGATCATTCGGGATCGCCCCCACAACCTCTGATCCGACACCTTCCGCAAACTCCCCGACAAGTTCCGGATCGTCGATTGCGCCCCGCACATTGTAGACGATGCCGCCAAGTGGGGACCCTTTCCTGCTTGCATGACGCTCGATGCCCTTGCAGATATTGTTCGCTGCATATATCGCGAGATAGTCCGCAGAGGTGACAATGAAGACATTATCCGCAAGCCCCTTCCGGAGCGGCATCCCGAAGCCACCGCATACAACATCCCCGAGCACGTCATAGATGATCAGATCGAGATCCCAGTCATAGACTCCAAGGCTCTTTAAGAGATCGACCGCAACGATGATGCCTCTGCCAGCACATCCAACCGCGGGCTCAGGTCCACCAGCCTCAACACAGAGAACCCCGTTATATCCTTTGTATACGATCTCATCCACATCGATCTTCTTACCTCCGATGATCTCTGTAAGCTCCATCTTTGCACCGCCTTTCTCCCTCAGGACGTCCAGGACCGTTGGGATATCAGCGTCCCCTCTCAGGTTGCGGGTGCAGTCGGCTTTCGGGTCGCAGCCCACGATCATGACCTTGAGCCCGCTCTCTGCGTAAGCTGCTGCGAGGTTTGATACGATCGTTGACTTCCCGATGCCGCCTTTGCCATAGAATGCGATCTGTTGTAGTTTCTTCATTCTTTCATCTCCTCAATATTCTGTGTTATAACTGCGTTTATGATCGTCTCACAGAGGTGCAGCGTCCCCCTGAATCCGGCATAAGGTGCATCAGTGATTGAGACCTCGTCGATCACAGGATATGATACCCTGATCAATGGCGCCCCTATTTCGGATGATAGATGCTTCTCAAAGGTTGAGCCAAAGATCATACTCACCCCGGCTTCCTTTATGAGATCGTTCATCTCGAAGCGATCCGGTTCGATGAGCACGTCTCCAAAATGACCATTCCCGTCTTCGATCCTATCTGATGTGAGGTGGTTCTTTCCTGATATTGCAAGGACTTTGACATTGAGACCCAGTTCATCGCTCAAAAACTCTGCCAGATCAAAAGCCCTGCCACTTTCCCCGATCACCGCGACCGGCATATCGTACATCCCCTGCAGGAACATACATACCCGTTCTACACCCTCCCGGACCAGTTTAACCTCTCGATCGATCAGTTCGCTGCCAATCTCTCTTCCGAGGCGATTTGCCACAAGTTCTATGAACCCTGTGGTCTTTTTTACACCGAAAGGATATGGGGTTGTGATGTATGGGATATCGAATCTCTCACGCATGACCTTTGCGCATCCAAGCCCATCGCCACCCAGTACAACATTCAGTGACGCATCCGGCGCATTCTTTATCTCACCCCAGCTTGCATCAGTCAGGACAGTATTGACCTCTATTCCATGATCCTTCAGTATCCTTCTGATCTCTGTTAAATCTCCAGCCGCATTGATATCATCAGTTTTGATGCCGATCAGGTTTATCCTGTTTGCGGACGGTCTTTCGACCGGGATCATGTAGTCTGTGAGTTTTACGAGTGCTTCCTCGTAGCCGATCCATGCCGGACCCTCATAGCCTCCGGTCTCCATCGTCATCAGGGCTGCCGGAACGTTCTCTTCCATAACGGACGCAACACCATCGATATCATCACCCATGATGACCGGGGCGCTGCAGTTCAGTGCTGCGATCAGTCCGGGCTTGAAGTACTCCTGAGAAAGCTGTATTGCAGCAGAGAGTCTTCCCTCTGCACCATATACCGTATCGTGTGCCCTGAAGCCGCTGCTGATCACTCTCACATCGTTCTGATTGGACCCGAGTGCTTTCAAGAGGATCATTCCGCAGTGGCATCCGGGTCTTGCGTGGATGATCGTTATCGAATCGCTTACACCATGAATCGCTCTCATTGCACCAACGAGCTTACAGTCCTGTGGTGGATCATAGATCAGAGTCATGGAGCCGAAACCTCCTCTGCCTTACCGACCTCTATATTCACCCTGTCACCGATCGTATCAGCTCTGAGCAGGCTGAATGCGAGGGAGAGCTTTGCCCAGTGTGGTGTCATGTTGTGCATCTGTGAATCGTGTTCTAACATGCTCAAGAGAGGCGTTCTCCTCTGGGGAGTCTTGAGCGCATCTTTCAACATCTGACAGAGTTCTATCGGGCACTCAAACCCGACCCTCTGGTGATGGATCATGAAACTGGTTGGATCGAACGTTCTCACCCCTTCTCTGTTGTAGAGGTGTGCGCTCGTACTCGGAGCGATCACAAGATCAGTTCCACTCCTCTTGATCGCCTTTATCTCCTCCTCAATCGTCGGATTTACGAGTGCTTCCGGGTCGAAGCCACAGATCTCTGCAAGGTTCATGTTCATATCCACGATCTCTTTGATCGCCTCCTCAGTCAGCCTGCTCTCCATGATCTGTGTCCTGCATATCAGGACGCTCACATCCACTCCAGCATCCTTGAAGAGGTTCAGACCGACGCCGTGCAGACCACCGAGGGCAGCAATCTTTACGCCCTTAAGATCCTTTCTGACTTTTGAGAGCCGCTCTTCTGCCTCCTTTCTCCTTCTTCTGATAACCTCTTCTGCCTTGCCATCCTTTCCCATCATCTCTGCAATCTCCCTGAAGACCTTGGAGCTGCCACCGATCCCGTACGGGCTGAGTAGCTCAGGGTCCTTCTCCTCGCTATACCGAGCCCAGCCCAGAATCTCGTAGCATCCGACATCTGATCGCTCATCCATCAGCTTAGCCCATGACATCGGGTAATCGGTTATGTTAAGATCTGCTTTTGGCAGATCATAGAGATCCTCGACTCGCGTATGATCAAAACATACCTTATTTACCCCGATTTCCATATCACCAAGCACAGAAGCCATCTCTGCCACCTTGATGCCTGCACCATGGATCGGGAATGTGACGATGTTCACAGAGCCCTCGTTGTGCTCCAGATCCCCGTTACCATCGCCATTGCAGAGCATCTGATCCGTGATCGCATAGAACGCATCCTGATAGCCGACCGGTTTTGACCGCCCGACGAAGTCCCCTGTCGAATAGACAACATCACAGCCGACCTCAGAACTGATGTCTCTTGTAACTGCTTCAACATCGTCTCCGATGAGATCGCTCGGACATGTGGTTATCACCATGATCAGATTCGGGTGGTACCTCTGATACGTCTCCTTGATGCCCTGCTCGAGCTTCTCCTCTCCGCCATAGACAACATCCGTATCGTTCAGGTTTGTGCACGGAGTTGTGTAGAACGGAGAATGGGGTTTGAAGGGGTTCACCTTCCTCTGAAACGCGCATCCGACAGGTCCGTGTATGAGTGGTACAGCATCCTCGATCGCATCAGTAAGCATCAACGCCCCGGAGATCTTTCCGGGTATGGCAGTTATCCCGTGCAGGGGCAGCGTGCCGTATGCCTTCACAAACGACGTTAGAAACGATGAGCCATTCCGCGCCATTTCAAACGTCTCCTGTCGGATTTGAGCCAGTCTCCTCTTTTTCCTTCAGTAGAACCTCTATCTCCTCATTTATCCCATCGAGTTCGTCATCCGAGAGGGGGTCAGGCATAACCCGATCTTTATTCTCGCAGATGGCGGTAGCGAGGTCTCTGAACGTATCTGCGATCTCTGAGTCGGGTGCATACTCGATCACGGTCTTGCGGCGCAACTCAGCCCTTGGCACGAGCAGGCTCATCGGCACCCTTCCCATCACCTTCGTGCCCAATCTCTCTGCTAAGCCCTCAACTATCGATGGTTCATCAACCACACTCCTACCGTTGTAGATGATTCCGCCAAGGGTTACCGCACTACGGTTTGCGAACCGTTTTATGCCCTTGCAGATGTTGTTTGCGGCATAGATCGCCATAGGATCGCAGGTTGTTACGATGTAGACATCGTCAGCCAGACCCTGCCTTAGAGGCATCGCAAACCCGCCGCAGACGACATCGCCAAGCACATCGTAGATCACAGTATCAGGCTCGATGTCATTGAATACACCGAGACGATCGAGCATATCCACAGCGGTTATCACTCCACGCCCGGCACAGCCAACGCCGGGTTCAGGTCCGCCGGCTTCGATACAGTAAACACCACCAAAACCTCTGAAGACCACGTCCTCAGGCTCCATCTTATCAGGTCCCTTCGAACGGAACACATCGAGCACGGTTGGAATCCTTTCACCGATCAGATTCCTGGTCATATCAGACTTCGGGTCACAGCCCATCACTATTATCGTATCGCCTTTCTCTGCCAGAGCAGCGGCAATGTTTGAGACGATCGTGGATTTGCCGATCCCTCCTTTTCCATATACGCAGAATTTTCTCATTTATTCATTCCTCCATAACTCATAACAGTGTTGATTATCGCCTCAGTCAGACAGACAGCACCCCTGAAACCTGCGTAGGGTGCATCATCATACACACAGACATTGTCAAAGACCGGATAACAAAACCTTATCAAGGGAATATTAAGCGTCTCAGCAATATTCTGCTCAAAACTGCTTCCGAAAAGGATTGTCGTATTTGAGTTCCTGACTTCTTCCTCGAATGCAAAGTAATCGTCCTCATTTCGGGCTATTGCCTCGACATTAAAGCCAAGCTCCCCATCCAGGAAGTTCGCCATCGCTTCTGCGTGGAAGTCGCCGATGACCGAGACCGGGGTCCCGTAGAGTTCATGCAGATAGAGGTATACCCGTTTGAACGGTTCGATATCGAACTCAGGTTCATGCCCTGTGCCAAGCTCTTCTGAGATGGCATTCACGAAATGCGCTGTGCCATCGAGTCCGTAAGGATAGTCCATCTTGAGATATGGCAGACCGAACTCTTTTTGCATCTGCTCGGCAAGCAGGGTTCCCTGCCCGAGCACCACGTTCAGCTCTGCTGCTGGCGCTCTTCTGAACTCCTCCAGACTGCATTTCGATATGACCGAGTTCACTTCCACACCGGAATCGAGGAGCAGTCGTTTGATCTCTTTCACGTCCGCATCAACCTTGAAGTCGTCAGGAGAGAATCCGATCAGATTGACAGAGCCTTGAATCGTGTCAGATTCCTTCATCAACCCTGCCAGGTGGAGGAGTGCTTCTTCGTACCCATCCATCATCGAGCCCTTGAAGCCAGCAGCCTCCATCCACATAACTTCCGCATCAAGCGTTACCGAGTTCACGACCGCCTCAACGTCATCACCGATGATCGAAGGGGCATCGCCCGCTATGACCAGGAGAAGGGGGGTATCGTACAGCTCGTCCGCCCGTATCAACGCTTCACGCAGTGCGTCTTCACCACCAAAGACGATCTCTCGTTCGTGCATGACCGTACATGCATGTCTCATATCGAACTGATTTGAGGTGGTCTTGAACATTCCAACGCCCCAGTTACATCCAACAGGGACATGGTTGAGTACCACCGCATCAGTTATTCCGGAAGATGCCCGGAATGCACCAAAGAATTTACCGCCGTCCATTGTTATCACATCCAACGCTTTTCATACTCCACATACCTGACCACATCTCTCTCGATGCCGAGCATCGGTTGTCATCAAGCATGGGATAGTAGATCTTATCATAATCGAATCTGGAGATTATCGGTTCTCGATTGTTCTGATATCTCTTTCCGGAATTCAGTTCACGGGTGAGATACTTTCCAAACTCAACGATTCCGGAAAACCCGGTTCGGAAGAGGAGGTATCTCGTGGCAGAGATGTCAGTCACCCCGACTCCACCGCCTTTTTCGTAGATGGGTGGTGTTATGCGATCGCTCAGGACGTGGTCAACCTTCTTTGCAATTTCTGACATCTCATCGAGTGTCGGGTTCGTGACGACCTCAAATCCCATGTCCCATTCCTCGAACGCTTCCTGCATGTTCGTGATCATGACCTCGATCGTCTCCTCAGATATGTTGAGAGCCTTCAGAAGCTGCATATCCACGCAGAGGTATTTTATCGGGAGTTTTAGATCGGTTGCATAGATCCTTGCAAGATATGGGGTAAAGAAGAACCCCTGAGTCGAAACAGCGAAATTATCCCTTGCAAAGATCTTCTGGTATTTCTCAAGCTCCTGCAGAGATTGCGTCTTCTCTTTTCTGATCGAAGCATCTGCCTCGCCGTCCAGACCCAGTTTCGATGCACAATCGTGGTAGAACTTCTCAACACCATCGAAACCAAAGTAGAAGAACCATTTCCTGAGATAGTCGTTTCCGAATCTTTCCTTCATCCGCTCTGCCCAGCGCAGGTTCCGGGTTACGATGTTGAGTTCTGCGGCAGGAGCGCGTTTTATCTCTTCGACGGTACATGTTGGAAGTGTCAGATTCACACTGACGCCCATCTCACCGAAGATATGCTTGATCTCAGCAAGCTCGCTTCTGAATCCGTAAGTGAATCTGCCAAATGACTCGATGTTCACAAGATTCGGGGCAATCTCCTGCTCCTCCATCAGTTGATCCACGATCGAGAACATCACCTCCTCGTGCCCGCAGCCACGTAGATCGTACGCCGGGGATCTCGAAGGATCCTTCCACGATTCCGCATAGTCTCGCATCATCATATCGAGCGACTCCCTGCTCCGGTGTGCGAAGCCCTCTGACGGGACATGCAGAAGATCGCAGGGGAGATCGAGTTCTGTGATGACTCCTGAAACGTCATCGCCGACCAGACCCGAGATGCATGTTGGAAGGACAGCGATCAATGACGGATGGAACCGATGATAGACCTCGTTGATCTTATCTCGCAACTTATCCTCGCCGCCATAGATCACATCATTCTCGTCCAGATCCGTGCATGGTAGATTGTAGATCGGCGCATACATCTTGCGTGGCGTCAATCGCTGGTGAAAAGCGCAGCCGGAGGGTCCGTGTATGAGCGGTATTGCGCCCTCGATCTCTGATACCGCGTAGACGGATCCGGAGAGCTTACAGTTTATTCCATATCGGTGAAACTGCCACGTTGTGCCCTGATGAATGCCGTTGTAGACGCGGTCACGGAATATCTCACGGAGTACATTTTCGTTCTCATTTGCCGTATCTTGTTTGCTCATTTCCATGTTTATGTCACCATTTTGTTTTCGGTTATTGAATTCATGGGGATGTGAAGGGGGTATAAACCCCTCCAATCTTGTTGTAGTTACTGCCTCGCTGCTCGGGTGTCATTTCATCGGCTTGGTTGGATGATAAACAGCTACCTGATAGTCATCATACTCCATACCGTGATATTTCTCCAGATATTCTTCAAGCAGCGCCCCTGTGTCCATATCTGCGAACAGTTCAGGATATAGCAACTTGGCAAGGAAACAGGTACCCAGTGTCCGATCGTTTCCGAGCTCACGGGATTGTATGTACACCTCGCCGTCTGAGACCGCATTAAGTCCACTCCAGCCAGGTCGTTCCATCAGTTCCCCTCTCAGTTCTTCCATGCTGCCTGTGACCCCATGAGCGTAGCCAGACCATTTGAAACCAATATGCGGATCCTTGATGATCACATCGGGGTTTTTATCCACCACCGCCTCAGGCTCTATTGTGAAACTCTTATGCTCCATTGGATCATCGAGGAAGAGGTCAGCAAATACGTGCACTCCTCCGGCACGATGAATAACGTCATCAGATCTCGACATTATCGCATAGTCGTCTATGAATTCGAAGTAGACCGTCTTCTTCTCCTCCGGACTCAATTCCTGTATCCTCTCGTCCACCAGATCGAGATATGACTGGGAGAAGTCGATATACTCCTCTGCCCTCTCTGTTGCCCCCAGTATCATCCCAAGAGTTCGCAGTTCCGCGAAATACTTTGGTGGTTTACCACCGCAATCGATCAACACAACGTTGATTCCAAGGGGTTCCATCTTCTCCAAGATTTCAAAGTAGTAAAATTCACTCGTGCCAGCGACTATCAAATCAGGATCAAGTTCCACGATCGCTTCGTAGTCAGGCGAGGGCCAGCCCACCGCAGGCTTATCCTGCAACTCCGGGTAGAACGGATCCCCGGTGATCATTCTATTGATTCCGACGATCTTGTCCATTGCCCCCAGGATCCGATATGTTCCGGCTGGGGCAGAGGTGGACAGAGCGATCACCCTCTCTACCGGCATGTCTATCGTCACTATCCTACCAATAGAATCGAGAACCGTGAGCTCCTTCTCCCTCTCGAGTATGATCAGCGCGATATGCGTCATATCGAGGATATCGATCTCGCCATCGTACTTCGCATCTGCAAGTTCTGTTGCATCTCTGTATTCGAGGATGATCAGCTCGGTATAGGTCACATCCTGCATGTTTATTGTGTCGTCCTCGTTTGCGTTGCCGAAGACGCCAAGCGTGTAGTCTGATGCCGCTGCTGGCAGTGCGAGCAGGAGCAGGCTTATGGTTATTCCAATCAATAGTGTATTCAGTCTCATTGTATATTACCTCTTGATGGTCGATTTTTATCTTATATGATCATTCACGCAATATATGTTACATCACGTGTGTACGTCATAACTACTTCAGTCGGGACTTAAAACTTTTGGTCAGTATCGTGACATAAACCAGAAACAGATTACCCGCCCCTCAAGTTCCACATCAGAGACCACATCTCCCTCGATGCCAGAGACATCGGATTGTCTGCAAGCATCGGATATGCTACCTCATCGTAATCAAGCCTTGAGATGATCGCCCTTCTCTTTATACGATTGCGCGGCTTTCCGATCTCCCGCGCCAGGTACGCTGCAAGCTCCACCAGACCATTAAATCCGGTACGATAGAAGAGACCAAGCGGGATATCTATTATGCGGACATTATCAGCCCAGTAATCTGATATCCTGTTGCGATCACCGATGATGTAATCAACATCCCTCGCAATCGTGGACAACTCTGGATTCACAACGATCTCGGCACCGCTGTCCATCTCCTCAAGCACGGTCTCCATACTCCCGATCATGTTCTGGATGGCATCATCGGTGATTGTCATAGCTGGCAGATTCAACCTGCGAGTATCGATACAGACATATTTCAGAGGGATCTTGAGATCAGATAGATAGGTCTTGACCGAATGCGGATTGAAGAGGAATCCAGGTGGGAAGAGGGCGAAGTCGCGATCCTTGAAGATTCTGCCATACCTCTCAACCTCTGCCAGTGCACGGCTCTTAGCCTTCCAGATAACCTCTTCTGCGACACCATCCAGATCAAACTTACCTGCGACATCGAAGAGGAATCTTTCGGTACCCTCGAGAGCCGAATAAGTCGAATAAGAGGATGAACCCCTGATATAATCGGTACCAAATCTCTTATTCATCAGTTCAGCCCACATAGTACCGCGCCAGCCCACAATGTTAAGCTCAGCAGCAGGCGCCCTTCTTATCGCATCGACGGTGCAGGAGAGAAAGGTCGTGTTGATTCTTACGCCGATCATATCAAAGAGCCTCGTCATCTCCTCCAGACCCCGCCCAAAACTATCAGATGCTTCGAGATTCACCGACTTCTCACCCACATCTTGCTCTTCCATCAGTTGGTCAACAAGAGAGTCCATAACTGCCATGAAACCACATCCATGAGCTTTAGCCTCAATAGCAGATACATAATCCTTCCCCGAGATATCAGAAGACCACCGATCCATCGCAAAACCATCCGAAGGCACTTGAATGACAGCACACGGGACGTCAACCTCATGAACCACCCCACCGACATCATCTCCGATTATCCCGGGGACACAGGTCTGAAGAACCACTATCAGTTCGGGGCGGTACCTCTGATATGTCTCGATGATTTTCCTCCGAAGCTTCGCTTCTCCCCCATAGATCACGTCACACTCATCAATATCGGTGCAGGGCATATCCTTGATTGGTGCCTCCATCCTGTGTGGCGTAAGTCTATGATGAAAAGCACAACCCGCAGGTCCATGGATGATGGGAATTGTACCTTCGATCTCGGTTGCGGCATAGACAGCGCCAGAGAGCTTGCAGTTTATATTATGCCGGTACCTGTGCACGATCAGATGATGAAAATTCAATTCTCGATTGAGGCGGTCGCGAAACATATCGCGAATCTCTTTTGCATTTATCTGCATTTCCGTGAGTGTTAATAAAGAATATATAAAGACAGGGGGTAAAAAATAACCCCCCGACAAACTCATCTTCGTTCAGCTTGCTGATGGCGGATACGCAAAGGCACCACACTCTTCCAGGTCGTAGTCGATTCTCAGGAACCTATCTATGTACTCCTGATGGATTGCAGCTGGAGATATATCCGCAAACAAATCCGGATGGAACCATTTTGCCATGTATGTAGCATATACGAACCCTTGCAGCCCGGACTGTGCAATATCACCAGATACTATATAGATATCTTCAGTCATCTTCTCCCAGCCAGGTCGGCTCATCGTCCCTTCTCTTACTGCTTCCATTTCCGCCTTCCATCCCTGTTTTTGCATTTCATCTGCGGCATAGCCCCAATCACTGCCAAATGTCGGTCTAATGACAATATCAGGATTTTGCTCTATCACCCACTCCGGATCAACATCAAAATAATAGGACCCCTTATCGTGTGCAATATTAACACCTCCTGCCATAGTGCATATCTCATCCGCTTTTGTGCCCTCGCCACAGGTGAAGTAGTCATAGGCACCACCAGGACTATAATACTCTATGAATACTTGCGGCTTTTCATCATCCGGAAGTCCCTCTGATCGAGACCTGATCGTGTTCATGTATCCTTCGTGGAAGTCGACAAACTCCTCAGCCTCATCTTGCTTTCCAAGAAGATATCCCAACTTTACCATATCTTCTGCGATTTCACTGGGTCTATGAACGTCTAAGCGAAGGACATGGACCTCATAAGGTTCTAAATGCTCTTCAAGACCCTCCAAGGGCCATGCCGCATAAGTGAAAAAGAGGTCAGGCTCTAAAGAAAACACCTTCTCGTAGTCAACCCCGGAAAACCCTCCTCCAACAGTTGGCAGCTTACTTATCTCTGGCAGAATTATATCATAATCCTTGAGACCATCGCCTACGCCCACTACCAAGCCTTCCACTCCGAGCACTCTGAGCGACTCACCATTACCATCATCAAGAGCAATTATCCTTTGTATCGGCAGCTTATACGTCTTGACGCTGTCAGCAGAATCGAGAATCGTAAGCTCCTTCTCCCTCCCAAGTATGATCAGCGCGATCTGCGTCATATCGAGGATGTCGATATCGCCATCGCACTTCGCATCTGCGAGCTCTGTTCTGTCCCTGTATTCGAGGATGATCAGTTCGGTGTACGTCACATCCTGCATGTTTATTGTGTCATCCTCGTTCGCATTCCCAAAGACGCCAAGCGTGTAGTCTGATGCCGCGGCTGGTAGTGCGAGCAGCAGCAAACATAAAGCTATTCCAACCAGTATGTTTGTTTTCATAGTTATCATCTCCTTTTTATTCAGTCCAATCAACTCTCCAGTGGTGGATACACAAACACACCCTTCTCATCCAGATCAATGTCCATCCCCTGGAATTCTGTCAGGTATTCCTGATGGATCGCTTGGGGGTCCAAGTCCTCGAAGAGCTCTGGGTGGAACCATTTCGCCTGATATGCAAGCTGAAGGAAGTGTCTGCATCCGCTATTGGGGAAGGCACCGTAGATATAAGTGCTCATCACGTAAACCTCTCCAGCTTCCACGGCTTTCACATTCTTCAAGGTATCTCGGTTCATAAGCTCGTCTCTTGCGCTCTTCAGTTCTGCTGTATCGCCTGCATCCGGATGATAGCCACCAAGCTCCCAGACCAGTTTTACAATGAGGTCAGGGTTTCGCTCTATCACTTCTTCGGCATCCACAGGACCCGCAGCATCGGAAAAGATATCTATGCCGCCTGTAAAATCAATGTACGTATACGCACTGTAAGAAGTGTATGGGCTATTGGATTCACAGTACACCGTTGGTTTGTTTTCTTCAGGGATCTCCTCCACCACTTCTTCGATTGAATTCAGAATATTTTCAATCCAATCGAGGAGTTCTTCGGCTTCTTCTTTCTTATCAAATACGTATCCAAGCTTTTCCACTTCTTCCGGATAACTATCTGCCTGATTGAAGTTCAAACGAAGAACCGTAATACCTGCTGCTTCGCATGCATCCTGGACATCACCAAGTGTATCAAATCCTCCACCAAGGCTGGTATGTAGAATGACCGCATCAGGATTCAGGCTTAATATTGCTTCGATATCAGGTTTCCACGGTGATCCGACATTGGACACCTCACCGAACTCGGGGAAAAATGCATCATCTTCTGCGATGAGGTAACCAACACCGATTATTGTATCGCCTGCCTTGAGCGATCGTAGCGTTTCGACAGGGTGAATATGAGGTGCGACAATCTTCATCAGTGGCTTCTTCACCGTCACGATCCTGTCAGCAGTATCGATCAGCGTCAGCTCCTTCTCCCGACCAAGTATGATCAGCGCAATCTGCGTCATATCAAGGATGTCGATCTCGGCATCATACTTGGCATCCGCAAGTTCTGTTCTGTCCCTGTATTCAAGGATGATCAGTTCAGTATACGTCACATCCTGCATGTTTATCGTGTCATCCTCGTTTGCGTTCCCGAAGATGCCAAGCGTGTAGTCGGATGCTGCGGCTGGTAGTGTTAGCAGCAGCAGGCTTATGGTTATTCCAGCCAATATTGTATTCAATCTCATTGTATATTACATCCTTACGGTTTGTTTGTTGTTCTGTACGATCCCGCACGTAATATATGCTACATCGCGCGTGTGCGTCATAACTACTTCAGTCGGAACTTAAAACTTTCGATCAGTATCGTGTCACAAACCAGCAAACATATCACCCACTCTTCATATCCATATACATCTCACACTCCCGAAGAGGTGTGCCGCAGATGCCAAGATCGTGCAGTATGCCACAGCTCCCTCTACCAACCATTGAGTTGCATATAGTCCACATCCGCACCACAGGTTGAGCGGATTGAGCACAACCACAGTCATTACATAATCTGCGGCTGTGAAATCCCTTAAATCTACTTCAGGAGGTTCACAACTTCGGGCATCTCATTCCACGGCTTTGCAGGGGTGCACCTCAACATCACCATGACATTTCCTCATCTGCTCTGGCGTGCACTTCTCCGGATCATGCTCATGATCCATCAAGCACTCTTCGTGTCTGCACATCGTTGTCATCCTCCTTTTTCGTATTCATTCGTTCACATAAGCGATCCGATAGTAAACTAATAGTGAACAAGACTTCCATCCACCTTCGCTTTGTTGACCGCATACCTAAACGCCAATAAACTCGACGGTACCAGCACCACTGAGAATACAGCCAGTGCAATTATTTCAGGAGCTAATGCGTGTAGCGAGTACCCCTGCAGAAGCGCATGTCTCATCCCGCTCAGCGAATACGTGATCGGTAAAATATGCGAGATGGTCTGGAGCCACTCCGGTAAAATAGTAATTGGAAAGAGCACTCCACCAAAGAGTTCGGATGTGCCCATAAAGAACATGTTGATCGGATCGCCTTTCTTGAGTATCATAATGAAACTTGCAGATATTATGCCGATGCTGCCGAAGCATATTATCGTTAGAATGAGAATTACCATAGCGCCAATTATATTTGCATTGCTCATGTCCACACCCAGCAGGATACCGATCAAGAGATACATCAGAACTCTGAAAGAAGTGAAGATAAAATTCCAGAGAGAAGATAACGCTATTATTTCTGTGGCACTGGTCGGGGTTACAAGCATCGCTTCCAGTGTACCCATCATCTGCTCACCCCGGATGCTCTCCGAAAAACTCCTGAGAGCCGTCATCAGATATCCTGAAAAGGCTATGCCTATCAGCACAAAAGAGAAATAATCCCCGCCATAAGGCTCAAGATGCGCCATTCCCGCACCCCCGACCAGTTTGGAAACAAAGTAGAAGGTTAGAATCGAGAAGAAGATGAAGAACAGTCTCAGGAAGAACTCGAATTTATAGCTTGTTGCAAGTACCAGATCTCTTATTATGAATGAAAACGCTTTTTTGCATATCAAAATCTCATCCCCCTCATTCTACCCCCTGATATCCCACGCACCATCCTTCTACGCCCCGATTGAGGGTGCCCTGCCATTTCTTCTTTGAACTCCTTGCCTGTGTAATGCAAGAACACATCATCCAGTGTGGGATTGGGTTTGTTCAAACCACTTTTCAGTTCCCCTATGGTTCCAATCACCTTTATTTTACCTTCATCGATGATCACAATCCGGTCACACAACTGCTCTGCCTCGCCAAGGTGGTGTGTGGATAGAAAAACGGTCTTTCCCTGCTCCTTTACGATACGCTCTTTGATAAATTCTCTTAAATTCTGTGCCGCTCCCGGGTCCAGAGCCTTGGTTGGCTCGTCCATGAACACAACCGCTGGATCGTTTAAGAGTCCGCGTGCAATAGCCATCCGTTGTTTCATTCCGGCAGAATAACTCAGAAACCTATCATCTGCTCTATTTTCTAACCCGATAAGACTTAATAACTCATCCACCCTTTTTTCTGCATCATAAGAATAAAAATTATGGAGAGAGGCGAAGAACTTAAGATTCTGTCGCCCGGTGAGTCGCCAGTAGAAACTTCGCTCATCAGAAGTCATGAAACCGATCGATTCCCTGACCTTTCCGCTATCCTTTGCGATGTCATACCCATTTACATAAGCGGTTCCTTCCGTGGGGGAGATCAGCGTGCATAGCATCTTTATAAGCGTGGTCTTGCCAGCACCATTCGGTCCGAGAATACCGAACAGCTCGCCTTTCTCGATCTTGATGTTCACTTCTTCAACGGCTGTTATCTCATCCTTCGCAAGCGGATGCAGGAAAAAGTCGGTAAATCCCTTCTGCAATGCGAACTTCTTTGTCAGTTCGTGAGTCTCGATTGTGTATTTCAATATCTCATCCTTTCCTGATCGTTGTCTTGATGGGTCCTACCGGTATGATGTATGGTGCTTCGGATTGTTTCCTTATGATTGCCTCGACACCATAGACCGATGCGATGTTATCTGCGGTAAGTACATAAGAAGGTTCGCCTGCGCTCACAATCTTCCCCCGCTTCATCATGATTATCTTATCCGAGTACCTTGATGCGAGGTTCAGGTCATGTATTGCGATGATTGCAGAGACGAGCTTCTTGTTTACGAGATCTCGTATGATGTCCATCACCTCAAACTGACGCAGTATATCGAGGTTGCTTGTCGGCTCATCGAGAAGGATCACCTCTGCCTCCTGTGCAAGCGCTCGTGCGATCAGGACTTTCTGCTGTTGACCGCCAGAGAGCTCGCCAAAGTACTTGAGTGCCAGATCCTCGATATCGAGCAGTCGCAGCACCTCCCATATCTTCTCATCATCCTCCTCGTCGCTCCGCCAGTTCAAATGCGGGCGTCTGCCCATCAAAACAGTATCAAAGACAGAGGTTGGAAAGCCGCGGGAGATGGTCTGCTGCACATAACCGATCTTCTTTGCTATCTCCATCCTGCCCATCTTCATGATCTCTCTCCGGTCCAGAAGCACGCTTCCATGATCCGGTTTTATGATCTTGTCTATGCATTTGAGGAGGGTGGATTTGCCAGAGCCATTCGGACCAACGATACCAAGTATCCTTGACGGGGCGAGCTGGATGGATACATCATCGAGAATCGGCGGACCTGAATGTCCATCGTAGCTGAAGACGATATCGATCGTCTCGAGTTTTATCATCACCATTTCACAGATCACCTCACCAGTACTCTCGCCGCCTCTTCAGTATCAGGTACAGGAAGAACGGAACCCCGAGCATCGATGTCATAGAACCGACCGGGAGGATGATCGGTGCTAAAATCGTCCGTCCCACGGTGTCAGCGCCGAGTAGTATCACGCCACCAAGGAGACCTGAAGCCGGAAGCAGGAATCTGTGATCCGCACCGATGATCATGCGTGCCATGTGCGGACCAACCAGTCCGACGAATCCGATTATTCCTGTGAATGCCACGATTCCTGCGATCAGGAGGCTTGACGCAGTCATTACGATCGCCCTGATCCGGTTGGATTCCACGCCAAGGCTCTTTGCGGTCTCATCTCCAACGGTCATCACATTGAGATCCCATGCTTTTCTCATAAGCACGAAACTGCCGATCGCAATCACTGCTACTACGATCCTAAGCTCCTCCCATGAGAAGGCTCCAAGATCGCCCATCCCCCAGAATGACATCTCTCTTAACTCCTGATCGGTTGAGAAGTACTTGAATAGACTGCTTGCAGCACCAAAGATATAGTTCATCGCAATCCCACACAGTATCATGATCTCGGATGTCGCTCCTCTGATGGATGAGAGTCCGAGGATGAGACCGGAACAGAGCATGGCAAAGATGAATGCGTTCCCTATTATGAGCCACATCCCTCCGAAGAAGCCCAAATTAAGAACTATCGCAAGAGAGACGCCAAAACTTGCACCTGATGAGATTCCGAGCGTGAAAGGACTCGCCAGTGGATTTCTGAGTATTGCCTGCATCGCAGCCCCTGAGATGCCGAGACCAAAGCCTGCTGTAATAGCCCATGCGATGCGGGGAAGCCTCAAATGCCAGACACAGATATCAGAGAGCCAGGTTGTATAGAAGTGTTCAGGGAATATCTTATGAAGAATCGCAGAGTAAGCATCCCATATTGTGAGGTCTGCGGATCCAAGCGTTGCCGATATCCCGGTGATGATGAATATAAGGACGGGTAGGGTTAAGACGAGGATGATCTTCAGTCCCATTCGCTTGCTGTGCTCCTCCTGTATCGCGCTCTTCTTTCCTGTGCGTGTTCCCCTGCGTCTTATCGTTTTTGCCATCTATTGGTTTACCGTTCAGTAAAGGCTTTGGTGAGACCAGCGGTTGCACCGATACCTCCGTCTCCCCCTGCTGCTCCACTTGAGATCACGATCAGGTTCTTCTCCTTTGCAATCTCGGTGAGTGTCTGGAACTCCCTGAGCTTCAGCGCAACAGGCGTCTTCTCATAGAATGCTGCAGCCTCACTCATCCTCTCTGATGCCTGGTATTCAGCCTCGGCAAGGATGATTCTGGATCTCCTCTCCCGTTCTGCCTCTGCCTGCCTTGCAATCGCTCTCAGCATATTCTCTGGCAGTGCCACATCCCTCATCGTGACCACAACAACCTTCATACCCCATGGGTCGGTTGCAACATCCAGTAGCTCCTGCACAGTCTTATTGAGCCTGTCTCTTTCAGAGAGGATGCTATCAAGCTCGTTCTGACCGAGCACATCCCGAAGCGTTGTCTGGGCAAGGAGCGCTGTTGCAGCCTCATAATCCTCAACCTCAACAATCGCTTTGCACGAATCCGTAACCTTGAAATATATCACAGCGTCCACATCAAGGCTCACGTTGTCGCTGCTTATCACGGTCTGCTTTGGCACATCAAGCTCCCTTACACGGAGGTCAACTCTCACGATCCTGTCCACGAATGGGATGATCAGGAATAGCCCGGGACCTTTCTCGCCGAGCAACCTTCCGAATCTGAATACCACAGCACGTTCATACTGCCTCGTGATCTTCACAGCCATCGCTATGAGAACGATCACCACGAGTATTCCTGCTATCAATGGAATGTTCAGTGTCATTTCAAGCCACCTTTCTGCCACCATATCGTGGCGTTCTTCGATTTACGCTTATACGAGAGCGTTCCACCATCTTCCACCAGGATTCCGGATAAATACACTCTCAAAGCGTCTTCCTTCTCTGGTGGTACATCACGCATCCCCTTCCATCGATTTACTGCTTCATCGAGACTGTCGTAGTGCTGCTCGTATTCGGTATCCTGAATATCAACGTTCGCATATATCTTCATCTCGTGCAGCAGATTGCAGAAGAAGATATAATCCACCATACCCATAGCCCCTGATCTGCCTCTTCTGCCGAGGATCGCCTCCATATCGCCATCCATCCACCTGCCAGCAGAGGAGATGATATAGACGTATCGTTTTGAAGCGGCATCCATCTTTGCGATTGCTTCCTGTATATCGGGCACCCCGAGCGAGTTACAGGACAGGACCACATCGTACTGCTCAAGATCGACACCCGGCTCAACATCTTCCCACCGTTTGTTGATGGATGTGATGTTTGTTATGCTCTCTTTCTCCATGTTCTCATGTAAGCACGTTAGCATTCCCGTTGACTGGTCTATCGCAGTCACGCTTGCAACCTGCTTTGCAATCGGGATTGCGAGCCTTCCTGTGCCACAACCAACATCGAGAACCGTGTAATCAGGTTTCAATTCGAGGTTTGCCAGCTGCTTCTCGGTGCGCTCCCTGTTCCGCATCGCGGACTCATTGAACTTCCTTGCTCGCTCGTCCCACCGGCTGCCTGAGTTTTCACCTCTCCGGTAGTACCCGGACCGCATCGCCTTCCATAACTCATTGTAGTTTATGATTCCTGCCATTGTCTTTGTCTCCTTCCAACGCCTTCTCCACCATGTCCACCATGTCCATCGCTGCCGTCACCGTCACCTCCGCCCCTCATACTCCACATCCCTGACCACATCTCTCTGGCTGCTAAACATGTTGAGTCTGCAAGCATCGGATAGTACGTCTCATCGTAATTGAGCCGTGAGACGATGGTCTTTCTATTATTGTGGTCTCGCCTCATCTCCCTTAAGAGATTCATCGCAAACTCGACCTTCCCACCGAACCCGAACGGCGATGAATGGATGCCGATTGAGGTGTCTAACACACTGATACCCGCTTGTTCATACAGTAACGCAGTATTTCGACCACCGAGGACATAGTCAACCTTCTTCGCAACCTCGGATAGATCGCTCAGCGTTGGGTTTATAACCAGTTCCACATCAAGATCCCATTCATCGAGGAGTTCCTCGGTCTGTCTGATGATGCCCTCGGTCGTCTCGTCCGAGACGTTGTGTTCCTTCAGCCGGCGCGTATCAAGACAGAGGTACTTCAGTGGTATGTTATAGTCAACAGGATATGCCTGCACCGAATGAGGCGTGAAGAAAAACCCCTGCATAAAGAGGGCAAAGTCATAATTCTTAAAGATCTTACCATACCTCTCAAGTTCTTCGAGTGCATGGTTCTTCTCTCGCAGGACAACCTCCTCTACCTCGCCATCCATGCCGAGTTTTGATGCCATCTCCATCAGGAACTTATCAGTACCATCGAGCCCTGAATAGAAGAACCGCATCCGGAGGAGATGCTTGGTGCCAAACTTCTTCTTCATCTGGTCTGCCCAGCGGAGTCCCCGCCCGACGATGTTTAGTTCAGCAGCAGGTGCTTTCTTCAGTTCATCGACCGTGCAGCTCAGAAGCGATGTCTGAACCGTAATCCCCATACTTGCGAAGAGTTTCTTCGTCTCCTCCAGCTGTCTTGCATATCCGAAGGTGCGCCTGCCGCCAAAGGTCTCGATGTTTACCGAGTGCTCCTGTACATCCTGCTCCTCCATCAGCTGGTCAACGATTGTGAGCATCACCTCCATATGACCGCAGCCCCGAATCTCACGGAACGTAAAGATCGTCGGATCTTTCCAGGCTTTCAGATGCTCATTCATCATAACATCGAGCGACTGCCTGCTTCTGTGGGCAAAGCCCTCGCATGGAACGTGCAGGAGATCGCATGGAAGATCAATCTCCGAGATTATGCCCTGCAGATCGTCCCCGACAAGCCCTGAGACACAAGCCGGAAGAACCGCGATCATGTCCGGATGGTACCTGTGGTACGTCTCGATAATCTTCTCACGGAGTTCCTCCTCGCCACCATAGATCGTTGCCTTCTCACCAAGATTCGTGCACGGCATATCAGGGATAGGCGCATATATCTTGCGGGGTGTTAATCGCTGGTGAAAAGCGCATCCGGCAGGTCCATGGATGAGCGGTATCGCACCCTCGATCTCAGATACGGCATAGACAGAACCGGATAGTTTACAGTTTATCCCGTATCTATGGAGCTGCCATGTCGTGTTCTGGTGAATGCCGTGGAATGTCCTGTCACGGAACGTATCGTGAATGGCATCCCTGTGTTCCTTCTCTCTTTCCTGCAAAGACTCATAACCCTTCTCTACGATATCCTGAACTCCGATTGCTTTTATTTCACTCATATCTCACACACCTCACTTGAATCCTTATCACCCACCACAGGTTCCCTGAGTCTGCCGAAGATATCAGCAAGAGCTGCCCACTGTGGGAGCAGACTGGTTCTCTCTGTGTCGTATTTCAGCATGCCGAGGAGTGGACTCTTCTTTCGCTCGGGTCGCTTGAGCGCATCCCTCAGTTGAGTGGCGAGTTCGATAGATGCGTCAAAGCCAACTCGTTGATTAAAACGCATGAAATCCATAAAATTAAAAGTTCTTATACCCTCTTTGTTGTATCTGTGGGCAGTAGCGCCCGATGAAAAGACAATATCGGTTCCCGCTCTCTTGATTGCCCGTACCTCCTCTTCAAATGTCGGATTTACAAGAACTTCCGGATCTGATCCGTATCTTCTCGCAAGCTCAACGTTCATATCCAGTCTCTCGTTTATAGCATCTTTCGTGAGCCGCTTCTCCATGCCATGCGTCCGAGATATGATCACACTCGTCTTCATGCCCATATCACGAAGCATCGCCGGACTCATGCCGACAACCGTCTTGCCCTCGAGGTCTTTTGTGATCCTTGAGAGCCGCTCCAGCGCATCCTTCTTCATTCTGGCAATCACTTCCTCTGCTTCACCAACTCTATCCAGTCGCTCAGCAATCTCCATAAAGACCCTTGCACCGCCCTCTATCCCATACGGATTGAGCAACTCCGGGTCACGGGTCTTTGCGTATCTCTCAAACGACATGAGCTCGTAGTGATCAACATCGAATCGTTTCTTCATCAGCTCCGTCCAGACCATCTTCATATTGGTTATGGTCAGATCCGCCTTCGGAAGATCATACAGATCCTTAACAGCCGTGTGATCGAAAAATATCTTGTTTATCCCGATTCCAATCTCATCCAAGACGGAAGCCATCTCTGCCACCTTCGACCCGATACCGTGTACCTGATATGTGAATATATTCACGGATCCAACGTTTCGCTCCGGATCAGCCATGTCATGGTTGTTGCACAGCATCTGATCTGTGATCGCATAGAGCGTATCCTGCTGTCCGATCGGCTTTGATCTCCCGACAAAATCGCCTGCTGTGTAGATAACATCACAACCAATGTCTCTTTTTGTCTCTTCTACAACAGACCCGAAATCGTCCCCGATCAGATCGCTCGGACATGTGGTTATCACCACGATCAGGTTCGGATGATACCTCTCGTAGGTCTCTTTGATCCCACGCTCAAGCTTATCCTCGCCCCCATACACAATGTCCACATCGTTCATGTCGGTGCATGGCGTATCATAGAATATCTGAAAGGGTCTGAAAGGATTGATCTTTCTCTGATAAGCGCATCCGACTGGACCGTGGATCAACGGGACGGCGTCTTTGATCAGATCAACGATCATCAGGGCGCCTGATATCTTTCCCGGGATTGCGGTCATCCCGTGCAGGGGGAGACCATAAGCGCTGATGAGCGGTCTCATGAAGCCTGGGGGGGTGTTGTTGTCGGGTTCTGTGGTTTGTTCGTGTTCTTGCGGCATTTTATTTTCCATCCGGATGCTCCTCCGGATGATACACGAATACCCCTTTCTCGTTCAGATCGATGTCCAGCCCCTGGAATTCAGTCAGATACTCCTGATGGATCGCCTGTGGGTCCAGATCCTCGAATAGTTCTGGATGGAACCATTTAGCCATGTATGCGATTGAGAGGAAGCCCCTGCACCCCGCAGATGGTCCCCAGGTCGTGATGTAACCGCTGATCACGTAAACACGTCCATCTTTCACTGCCGGTATCCCCGACAATTCAGCCCGGTTCATGATTTCGTCTCTCACTTCTGCTAACCCTGCGGTATCATCCGCATCTATGTGATAGCCACCGCAACCCCATGCTGTCTTGACCATGATCTCGGGGTTTTGCACTATCACTTCTTCAGGGTCAACGATTCCACGAGTTTCATCGAATATGTTCGTGCCGCCTGCGCTTCCGACCCTATCCCGGTCCTCGCCTGCGATATACCAGTTCTGGTAGCCCTCAACGTATACTGTTGGCTTATCCTCGTCCGGAATCGTCTCAACTATCGCTTCGATCTGACCTGTGACCCCCTCATACCAATCTACAAACGTATCAGCCTCATCTCTCTTGTCAAAGAGGTATCCGAACCTCTCCGCATCCCTCAGCATATCATCCTCCTCTACACCACCATACGCACAGACCACTGCAACGCCTGCTGCGTTCAATACATCGATGGTCTTCTCGGTTGCACCGTACGTTGGAGACATCCATATAATGGCGATATCCGGATCAAGACTCAATATCGATTCGGTATCCTTCGAATCAACCGGTTGTTTATCCTGATATTCCGGGAAGAATGTCTTGTAATGGGAGTCGTATGCTCTTGAAGATTGAATCCCGCTTGCTACGCCAACTACTCGATCAGTCTCCAGCTTAACTGCTCGCAACAGCTCAAGAGAATCGCTGCAAGCGACGACGATACGATTCAGCGGCTTTTCTGCCGTCATGATTCTACCGGTGGAGTCTATGAGGGTTATCTCCTTCTCCCGCCCAAGAATGATCAGCGCGATCTGCGTCATATCAAGGATGTCAATATCGCCATCATACTTCGCATCCGCAAGGTCTGTTCTGTCCCTGTATTCGAGGATGATCAGTTCAGTATACGTCACATCCTGCATGTTGATCGTGTCATCCTCGTTCGCATTGCCGAAGATCTCGAGTGTGTAGTCAGATGCTGCGGCTGGCAGTGTTAGCAGCAGCATCATGGTTATTCCAAGCAATATATTTGTTTTCATATTCATTCCCTCTTTTTATTTATTCCCATCAACTCTCCTCTGGAGGCGGATACACGAATACACCCTGCTCGTCCAGATCGATGTCCAGTCCCTGGAATCTTGTCAGGTATTCCTGATGGATCGCCTGCGGGTCCAGATCACCGAAGAGCTCCGGATGGAACCATTTTGCCAGGTACCCTACACCTATAAAGTGTCTGCATCCACTGTATGGCAAATAAGTCCAGAAAGGAGAGGTTATTACATAAACCCTCTTATTCTTCACTGCTGGTACATTCTGCAGAATAGGTCGACTCATCATCTCTGTTCGTGCTTCCATCAGTGTTGCCACATCATCCGCAGTCCTTGCGTCTGCCTCATCCGGTACTATGCGGACTATGACATCGGGGTCGTTAGTTGTTATCGCTTCAGGATCCACCGCCCCCGTGGGCATACCAGCAAAGATATTCCTGCCTCCTGCCAGGGTAATTGGGTAGTTATCGCTTTTAGGATTGATTGTGTACGGGCTATATTCGCAGTACACTTTTGGTTTATCTTCTTCTGGAATATTCTCCACTTTCTCTTCGATCGGATTCAAGAAGTCTTCGTAGAAATCAATGAACTCTTCGGCTTCATCCCGTTTCCCGAAGATGTATCCGAGCTTTCTCACCTCTTCCACGTAAGTCGATGGAATGCTACACCGGGAACCGTACACGGTTATGTCGGCAGCTTCCAACTTCTTGATAACCTGTGCGGTGCCGACGCCACGCGTGGTGGGATGTATTAGGACAAGATCGGGGTGAATCATTACCACCATCTCAACATCAACAGAGCCGAATGAGCTTCCGATACTCGACACATCAGTGAATTCCGGGAAGTACGATGTGAATTTGAGTGTGCCGTCTGTCAGACCAACTATCACGCTCTTCTCGACCTTGAGCGATCGCAACGTCTCAACGAGATGATGGATTGCACAGACGGTGCTTGTTATCGGCTTCTCCACCGTCACGATTCTATCGTCGGTATCGACAAGCGTAAGCTCCTTTTCCCTCCCGAGAATGACCAGCGCGATCTGCGTCATATCGAGGATATCGATATCGCCATCGTACTTCGCATCCGCAAGTTCTGTCCTGTCCCTGTATTCGAGGATGATCAGCTCGGTGTACGTCACATCCTGCATGTTTATCATGTCATCCTCGTTTGCATTCCCGAAGATTTCGAGTGTGTAGTCGGATGCCGCGGCGGGTAATGCAAGCAGCAACAGACCAATGGTTACTCCAACCAATATTGTACTTATTCTCATTGTATATTACCTCCTCATGGTTTTATCACGTATGATCTCATATACAATATATGTTACATCACGCATGTACATCAGAACTACTTCATTCAATACTTAAAACTTTCGACCGAGTCAGTAAAACTAAATAACAATCCCCACATCATATCACCGCATACCACA
The DNA here is from genome assembly GCA_030609345.1 of Methanosarcinales archaeon. The sequence goes on from JAUWCK010000001.1 coordinate 34,460, forward strand.
CCTGCCCGAATACTCTAACATTGTCAGATTTATAGTTTGAAGTACATGCTCTTCAGTATAATTATCCTCTCCAATTCCCCAAAATCTCGATCGGCATCGGGGGGTTCATTCCCAGTAGTGCATATACATCACAACCCGTTTTCTCCCGTATAAACCTTGCGCTTTTGATGAGATCCTCTTTCGCAACAGAATTGACACTCGTTTCGAAAGGAGGTTTGGTTGGTGTCTGGACATAAACACAGTGAGGTTGTATCCCAAGCAAAGCTTCAGACAATTCTTCCAGACAACACAGATTTGTCGCTCCATCCATCTCAACGAGCATTATGTCCACAGCCAGCTCGCCACTGATGCAATTCCTCAAAGCCCCCAGCCCGGAAACGATTTCCCTCACAGGAGGGGTATTTGAAGGGCGGTTTATAACCTCTCTCAATTCTTCAGAAGCGGCATCCAGCTTTGCTATGACAATGTCAGCCATTGCCAATCCATGCATAACACTCTTCTCGCAGACGCCGGAGGAATTCGTATAGATGACAACAGGAACACCGGGAAAAGCGTTGTCTCGAACTTCCAGTATCCTCTCTACGATCTCAGGGAATTCCGGGTTCAAGGTGGGTTCTCCATTTCCGGTAAGCGCTATACTCTCGATGCTCATCCCAATCTTCTTCAGGAATTCCGATGCCTCTACAAGCCCCCCCTCTATTACATCAACGCTCGCCACTGCCCCTTTGCCTGAATGTGTCTCAGTTCTGCCGAGCATGCAGTATGCACAGTCAAAAGAACAAGCCTTTTTACCAGACGGGAGAATATTGATCCCCAATGATCGTCCACCTCTTCTGGAAGTGACCGGACCAAATACGGTGGAGTTCACAATGTCGGTGATACTCTCAGTAGGATTATATCTCTTCATATTCTCTGGCTCATTTCTCATATCATGGATGCCATGACCGACATCCCATCCACCGGTTCATTTTCATCGCCACCATTGCCAAAAGTGCGATAAGTGTTATATCCCGCGTGCAGATCATAACTACTTCATTCAGAACTTAAGACTTTTGGTCAGTATTGTATTATGAACCAGTAAGCACGCTACCCGCCCATAACATCACACCGACCCTGCCCCCCACAGCATCGCGATCACAACGAGATCACTCACTCCGATCGACAAAAACAACGCAATCGCCACCCGGAGGCCGAGTTTCGAGCCAAAGAATGCGACATTAAACGGTATCAGCGTATGGAAGATCTCGAAGAGATTGTACAGAAACATCCCGACGATGATCCCCATGAACGCGTCCGTAAGCGCAAGTCCGTTCACGATCAGTTGCTGTGCCATCGAGAATGCGACAATGATGTTGAACGCCCCGGTGATCGCTATGGGCATCACTTCAGGCTGCAGCGGAAAGACCGATGCCACTGGACTCATCAGTTCATTGATATAATTCATTATATCGCTCTCTACAAGGATGTACAGGAAGAATATCACAGGAAAAAGGATTCTTATAACTTTAAAAGCCATCTCAAGACCCTCATGAAACGCATCATTTATTCCTGCCTTGAAATCTTTTTTTTCGAAAGGATGCTCGTACTCAGAGTCTTCGAAATGTGCCGGGATCTTTATCCTGCTGTAGATGATACCGATGCTCGTCTGGACAACGCCGATGCATAACCATACCAGAAGGAAATAGATCCCGTTTCTGATGCCAAAGAGCCCGATTGCGAGTGGACATGTGAAGAAGATCACATACCAGAGCATTACTCCTACTTTGTCACATTACAGACAAATCAACAGCGGGCGGTGGCATGACCTCAAACCGTTTGGAAAACAAAACCAACATCAAGCGCCTGAATGGGTGGTTAATCTGACAAAGTAGGATTACTGACAGTATCAGAAGATAGACCGAACAGCACTTTGGAAGTCTGCACACCTTTGCAAGTGGACCCGGATACGAATCCATGTCTCAAGCACTCTCTGCCATCGTGTGGCAGCACATGCGATGAATAACCCGAGATATGTCGGAAGAGCCACTTTACGTATGAATACGACTCAATAATATGATTTCTCCCCAAAATTGGAGAAGTATCTTGTTTTCATTTCATCTCCTCTATTCAGTTGGATGTTCTTTTTACGGGAATTTCGCCAAATTCGAATACCAATGGAACCTCCTGAATACCAATCTCTCTAGCTTGTTTGTCGAATATCTCATAGATTTCATCCATCAACGGCTGTTCGATTACCGTGCCTTCGAGAAATGTTACCGTCCTGTATCCTTCACGATTATAGCCATATCCTATCACTGAACCTTCTGGATGAAAGTACGAGTCCATTTCACCTCGCATTCGGATACTTCTTCCAATCTCTTTGAGATTGGCATACCAATTCCGCTTCTGTTCCTCATTCTCAAATTTAGGAAGTTTTCCGTAGGTAGCGATAACTGCCAAATCACCAGGTTCTCGATGATCATTTTCATATCTTTCATGATTCATCTTTTCATCATCCTCTATCGTCAAGTGGTCACGGAGCGGGAACCTATCGTGAATGGTATATGTGACAAGACCGATGATAAGCAAAACAGCCCCAATAGCTACTATGGAATATTTTGTTATTTTCATGATTGACCTCCACCGTTCATATACTTTTAAGACGCTTTTCCATAACTGAAAAAATAGAGGTTATCAAATAATTGATAGCCTTCATCTATTCGGTAAGCGGGACCACACCCAGATCCGCCTCTATTCCAGAGACCGGTGAAAACCAAGTGTAATCCGAAGTTGATCCATAGTGAATTCCCACTATCTCGCGTTCTGCGTCGTCTGGAAGATGACAGGTGTATATGTACACTGGACTGCCACTATCGCCGTAGTCGTCCGAATAACTCGCGTAGTATGTATAGTGTACCAAAGACGGGATCTGAAATTTGATCTCTCATTCCCTCAACCGTCCCCATCGTGAGACCCGTCGCAATACCTGACTTGAAAACGGTATCGCCCTCATCGGGTTCATCTCTGTATCCGGTAACTGGTTTGATTATCTCGTAATCTTCGGTTCCGCAGATGTATATCATCGCCTCGACATTGTCATAAGGTACCCACGATGCATCTGCATACGTGCCGCCAGTTTGCTCGACTTCTCCGGCTCCCTGCCCAAACCATGCGGATGGCTGCCATATCCATAGTCCGACAGGAGTGGGATCATTACCATTCCCGAGATGTCCTGTTACCACATAGCCCTCGTCTCCGCTGGCAGTATCTTCAGCGGCGAATCCGAGTGTTGCTATACTGAACCACCCACCTTGCATCTGCACACCTCCGATGATCGGACGGAAGTAGTCATCACGTGTTCGATGTAACTCAGGGAAACCTCCGAGTTTGAAGACCACCGGCACTTCCTGAATACCCATCCCTTTTGCCTCTTCGTTGACCATTCCGTAGATTTCACCCATCAGAGACTCTTCAACTACCAAGTTCTCTTCAAAGATCACCTCGAAATAGCCCCGGTAGTTATGACCGTAGGCTATCACCGGACTTTCCGGGTATAGGTATGTGGGCATTTCGTTTCGCACAGCTTTTCTGATCTCACTGAGCTCATCCAGCCAGTTTCGCCTCTCTCCATCGGTTCCAAATCTGGGGATCACTCCACGGGTATCGAGGACGCGTGGATCTTTTCGCATCTCCTCAAAAACCTCTGGCCCAAAGTCTGGAATTCCTTTCTTGGTGAGATTGGCGATCTCTTCTCTGGTGAGATCGGCGAGCTCCTTCGAGTCCTTCACTCCGAGCAAGGTGAGCTCGGGGTCTATCGAATCCTTCTCGTTCACAGAATGGTTCACAGAAGCAGTGACCATAAACACTGCTGCAACCAGCAGCGCCACCGCGAGCAGCGCAGTTATTGCAATTGCTTTACGTTGTTTCATATCGTATCATACCTCCATTGTTGTTTGTTCTCCACCACCCGAGCGTTCTCGGTGATCTCGCGTCCGGATCTGCGCATGACGATTGGTTCATGCTTCCAGACACGTCGATACAGTTCCATGGAGTTGTATCGTAGTTCAACTCCATGGTTTAGAGCAAGACCTTGAATCTCGCGTAACACTTTTATGATGCTATGTATGCATAAACCTTACCCTACAAATGTTCGGTTTTACATCAGAAACCTAAAAAAAGTTTCTACTCACATTCCCCCACCCCCGGCCCATATCCTATACATCACAAAAACCCGACCCCCCACAGCATCGCGATCACAGCAAGATCACTCACCCCGATCGACAAAAACAACGCAATCGCCACCCTTAACCCGAGTTTCGAGCCAAAGAATGCAACATTGAACGGTATCAGCGTATGGAAGATCTCGAAGAGATTGTACAGAAACATCCCGACGATGATCCCCATGAATGTGTCTCAGTTCTGCCGAGCATGCAGTATGCACAGTCGAAAGAACAGGTCTTTCTGCCATACAGGAGAATATTGACCCCCAATGATCGTCCACCTCTTCTGGAAGTGACCGGACCAAAGACGGTAGAGTCCACAATGTCGGTGATACTCTCAGTAGGATTATATCTCTTCATATTCTCTGGCTCATCTCTCTTATCATGGATGCCAGGACAGACATCCCATCCACCGGTTCATTTTCATCGCTACCATTGCCAAAAGTGCGATAAGTGTTATATCACGTGTGCAGATCATAACTACTTCATTCAGAACTTAAGACTTTTGGTCAGTATTGTATTATGAACCAGTAAGCACAGTACCCACCCATCATACTCTATGAATGACGATTCGGTTTTGCCTACACCTCGCCCCTGCCGAAAAGATACGCCGCAAACAGAACAACAACCACATCAAAGAAGAGGAGCACACCAAGATCCTGCATTAAACCAAAGCTTCCTGCACCGATCATGAGAAGCCGGAGCCCATCCACACCATAAGTGAGCGGATTGAGCATAACCACGGCTGAGAGCCATCCGGGCAGCTTTTCGACCGGGAAGAAAGCACCGCTTAAGAAGAATATGGGCATTACGATCAGCTCTACGATCAGTCCGAACCCTTCCATGCTCTCCATCTTCGTTGCAATAGCAATCGCAAGTCCTCCGAATCCGATGGCTATCAGGCTTATGATGACCAGCATCCCGCAGTAGTCGATGATACCTACCCTTATCTCCAGCACCACACAGAGAAGGATGGTTATCAGTATCGCTCTGATCAGGGATGTCGCCATGCCTCCAAGAAGCTTTCCCATGACGAGAGAAACCCTTGACACAGGAGCAACGAGCAGCTCTTTCAAGATTCCAAACTCCTTATCCACGATGATAGACATACCAGAGAAGGTTGCTGCGAACAGCACCGTCATCGCAATGATTCCCGGAGCAAGAAACGCTGCATAGCTGATCTCGCCATACCGCACCCCGAATGCCGAACCAAGTCCAAGTCCGAATGCACAGAACCAGATGAGCGGCATCGCTACCGATGCCACAACTCTTGACTTTGCACGCAGGAACCGTATAACCTCCCTTCGAGCGATCGCATGTATCGCCCTCAGATCACCTCTACCAAATCGAACCATCAGTTATAGCCTCCTGAATCCCTGATGATGTCTATTGCCGGATACACTATCCCTCACATCCCTTCCAGTATAATGGAGAAAGACCTCATCAAGGGTTGGGTGATCCCCATCCACGATTGATTTCAACTCCTCAGGTGTGCCGATTGCAACGATCTGCCCATGATCGATGATTGCGATTCTGTCACAGAGTTTGTCAGCCTCATCCATGTAATGGGTGGTCAGAAAGACGGTGAGCCCCTCATCTCTTCTGAGTGACTCGATGTGATCCCAGATCCTCTGCCGTGTCTGGACGTCGAGCCCCAGTGTCGGCTCATCGAGGAAGAGAACCTCCGGATAGTGGATCAGTCCTCTCGCAATCTCCAGCCTTCGCCGCATCCCACTCGAATACTCCTTTATGACCGACTTTTCCCACCTCTTCAGGTCAAAGAGCTCGAGGAGGTCATCGACCCGGTCCTCGTTGATGTTGTATATCCCGGCATGAAGCTGGAGATACTCCCTCCCGGTCAACCAGTCATCACTCGTATGATCCTGAAAAACCACGCCGATCTCCCTTCTGATCTGTCCCTGTTCTCTTGTGACATCATGTCCGCAGACCGTAGCCCTGCCATCGCTCGGGCGCAGAAGTGTTGTGAGTATCATGATAGCAGTGGTCTTTCCAGCACCATTCGGACCGAGAAACCCGAATATCTCGCCTGCTGATACCTCAAAGCTTATGTGATCCACGGCTGTGAAGTCCCTGAATCGCTTTGTGAGGTTAGCTACTTCGATCATCTAAATCACATTTGCAAGGAGTGCGTCCCAGCGTCGCCGTGACATTTCAGTATCTGCTCTGGCGTATACTTCTCTCTATCATGTTCATGATCCTTCAAGTATTCTTCATCTCTACACATCGTTATTCATCTCCTTTGTGACTGGTTATAAGGTTTCGTAGTTCCTCAACTGATCTTACAGGTGGCGGTGACGAGATCAGTAGCGCATTCACGACTGCATCTTTCTGGTTCTTGATTCCAACCTCTGTGCCAGATGGCACAAGCATCGCAGTTCCACTGGAGAGCGTCACCGTTTCGCCTCCCGATACAACATCCAACTCGCCGTTCAGACAGTATAGAACGCCTTCTCCGGGGTGTGCATGGGGGGGGGACTTCAAGACCCGCCGGAATCAGAAGATGCATAACCGCCAGATTCTTGCCGAAGACGAGAGGCTTCATCGCACCCTCTGATGTCTCCAAACCTTCGGTTTCCTGGATAGTTCTTATTTCAATTCCCATTGTCCTTCCTCCAATATATCATAGCACCCTTCATTTCATGTTTCGACCAGAATGCTCCGTCCTCTTGAACCAGATTCTCTGATAGATGCGATCTGATCACTTCCTCTGCCTCCGGAGTTGTTGCATCAAAGTTCTCCATCCATTGCTCCACCACTTCATCCATGCTTGAGAAACGCTCTTTGTACTCGGTATCTGTGATCTCAACATCCGCTTGGATGCCCATCCCGTGAAGGATGTTGTAGAGATAAATGTAATCGGGCGATGCTTGATACTCCTCACCATACAATCTGTGCCAGAGTTCGTTATAATCCCACGCACGGTCTCCTGCAAAGGTGAACAGGTAAACAGACCGTCTTGCAACACTGTTCATCTTCGATAGTGCAGCTTTCATATCGAGCATCGCGAGCGAGTATGATGCTATCACAACGTCATACTCATCAAGATCCGCACCGGGGGTAGCGTCCTCCCATCTCCTGTTTATGCAGGTTATGTTCGTAAGCCCCCCATCTGCCGCATTCGCTCTCAGACAGGCAAGCATTCCGCTCGATGGCTCCACGACCGTCACATGTTTAACGATTCTCGCAAGCGGGATTGTGAGTGTGCCGGGTCCTGCACCAATATCAAGTACAGTGCACTCCGGATCGGTGTCCAATCTTGATATCATCCGCATAGAGCGATCATTGTGCTTCAGTGACTCGCTATACCGCCGGGATCTCTTATTCCAGAACTCGGTCATATCTCCACGTCGCTTTCTCCATGAGGCATTCTCAGTTGCCTCAATCCACATACGGTTCCAGTCTATCTCTTCGATCATAATTTTATGCCTCTTTATCTCCAACGATTGAGTTGCGAAGGTTGTTACTCATTATCATTATCTCACACCACATCCTCGATGTCCCCTTCCACCTCGAGATACGCGCTTCTCAGTTCTTCCAGTTCATCCTCTGTCGCATCCCAGTATCCCCTTTTTTCGGCTTCAAACAATCTTTCCATCACTTCAGCGGCGGCAAATCTGTTATTTTCGATCAGCCGCCCCCTCAGCTCATCATCCAAGACGAATCGCCTGGCAATGGATGACCATATCCAGTTATCCACCGCGTTTGTGGTTGCAGCCAGCCCGAGTACGTTCTCAAGCCGATCTGCGATCTGCTGTGCCCCGTGAACATCATGTTTCAGCATCTCATCGATCCATTTCGGGTTCAGGAGCCTTGTCCGCACCCCACGTGCTATGACGTCCCCGACATCCTCTGTCTTTACCACCTCTTTTGTCGTGTCTGTGATCAGCATCTCCGGCTTTTCACCTCTGACGGTTTCCACAGCCTTTGAAAGCCCTCCAAAGAATTCGAAATAATGATCAAGATCGACCACCTCATAATCATGCGAATCCCTGACCTGTGAGACGATCTCCACGCTGGAGAGGTTCTTCCGATAGAGATCGTCGCTCTTCTCTGCGTGGATGTTCTCGACGTAGAGATGGTTCATCGACTGGATGTAAACCTCTGCCAGATCCGCCTCATCCTTCCAGATCGAGTCTTCGATGAGCGGGAGCATCCGTGTCCCGTACTCTCCTGCCTTCGGACCAAATATCCTCCCATTTGCAACTTTGTTCGCAGTTTTCTCGTCGATCGCTCCCCTTTCGATCTCTCTTGCGAGCATCTGTCGGTTCTCGAGGGAGTGCTTCCTTACAAAGTTCATCTCAAGAGGTTCATCCAGCTCTGCCACGGTGCCCACGGCTCGATTCAGGAGATTCAGGAGATTCGGGAACATATCGCGGAAAAAGCCGCAGATGTTTACGAGACAGTCGATTCTTGGTCTCCCGAGTTCTTCCAGTGGTACGGGCGTCAGTTCCGGATACCACGATCCAATCCCTCTCGTGACTTTCACTCCGAGATAATGGAGGATCTGCCCGATGGACTCTCCTCCGGTCTTCGTTGTCTCAAATCCCCACAACACGACCCCGACACTTTCAGGATAGCTGTTATTCTTCCGCAGATATGCCTTTATCGTGTTTTCTGCAATTTCAACGCCCCGATCAGACGCGGTCTGGGTCGGAATCCTGTTCGGGTCAAATTGGTTGATGTTTCTTCCGGTTGGAAGAATCTCAGGTGTTCGCACCACATCCCCTCCGAGAGATGGCTCGATAAACTCCGTATTCAAACCTCGCAGGCAACTTTCGATCTCAAGACCGCTATCAGAATAGTTTCTTGAGACCTCGATTCCGAACGTCAGGGTCTTCTCGATCTCCTTTCTCTGTTTGCGATTGATCTTGCTCTTGCCCTTCCCAACAACGCTTTCGATGGACTCTTTGATGGATTCGTCGATGGAGAGATTCACGAGTTCAGAGCTTCTTGAATCGATATCGTCGAGCAGGGGTGCGTATTGATCCTTATTTCTCAGCGCAAGATCATAATCGATGTCTATTGATTCTGCGAGGATTCTGTTGAGAGATTTTATCCCATCCCGGTCATATCTCAGGATAAATTCGGTGAATCTCTTGAGATCTTCGATTTCGTACTGCTCCCCAAGTATGTGTAAACCTTTTGGTATGATGCTCCGTTTCATCTCATAGAGCTCTTCGTGGATGTTATCTATGGTTTCGCCTCTGAATTCCAGTTCTCTTGCCTTTTCAAGGATTTTCTCCCGGACCTTCTCACTTCGCAGGGGATTCTGCGCCACGGTGGTGGTGTCGTTGTACTCATCGATCAAATCCTGAAGCTCGGTATAATCCTCGTACAGATCTGATGTGGTGTAAGGAGGGGAGTTGTAACTGATCAGCGTACCATAAAGCCTCCTCTTCGCGATGGTGGACTCTGATGTGTTGAGCACGTGATATATGTACAGATGCGGCATATCGCCGATCAGAACATCAGGAAAACAGCTCGAACTCATTCCAACTTCCTTTCCCTTCGTAAATTCTGCCAGACCGTGAGTTCCTACGTGAAAGACGGCATCTGCGCCCCATATCTTCTGCAACCAGAAGTAGAAGGCAAGATACTGGTGATGTGGTGGTTTCGTCTTGTCATGAGACGCTTTAGCCAGATCCGATCCGTCGAGCGGAGGTCTTGCTGGCTGAATCCCGACAAATATCCTGCCAAATTCGATTCCCGGTATCAGAAGTCTGTTATTGACAGTCATGACGCTTCCCGGAGGCTCGCCCCAGTAGTGTATGACATCGTTCTGCAGTTCATCAGGCAGTGACCTGAAGAATAGAAGATACTCATCCAGATCTACAGAAAAACAGTTTGCAATCGTATTTTCTTTCCTGAACCAGCTTCCCGAGTTGGTGATCGCCATCTCCTCGAATAACTTGTGCATCTCTTTCTCCGGAATCTCTACATCATACCCGCCCTCCTTAAAACGTTCCAATAATCGAGTTACACTCTGGAAGACATCGAGATAAGCAGCTTTTCCGATATTCGCCTCACCCGGTGGATAGTTATATATTATGACGGCGATCTTCCTCTCGCTCTCTGGCAACCCCTTCAACCCGATCCAGTTTCTGATCCTGCTGGTGATGCGGGAGATGCGGTCATCGATCGGCGCAACCTCTCTTGCATGCAGTTCTCCCACCATTACATCCTGCACTCCGGAGACGGGTATGGACTCAATGCATCCATCGAGTTCGGGCCATATCACGGCAGCAATGATCTCGATCGGTGAAAGCCCGGTTGGCGATTCCTTCCATTTCTCGACCTCCCGCGTGAACATGGTCGCCGGAGAAAAGATGGGCACGTTCAGACTCTTCAATAGCTCCAGTGTCCGCTCAGGATTCCCGCCAAGGGGACCCCCGTTTATCCGAAACCACATCAGACTGATGACCGCATCAACGATGGGTTCATCGTTTTTGAAGAAATATTGTTTTATCGCTTTCAGGTTATGAATTCCATCCGAATAGACAGGGATGATATTGAAATCGTTAAGTTCGTTCACAAATGCTTTTATCGTTGCAATGTTCTGGTCAAAATGCATTCCTCCGTGAAAAAGCATGCCGATGGTTGGATTTGACTCCTTGAATCCGGTTGATCCGGTGAAATCGTTCAGGTCTGTAAAATGTCCGCACGCTGGATGATATATCCCATACTCCGGGAACTCGACCGGTTCTTTTGTTTCTGGCAGCTTGTATCCAAAATACTCCCTGAGAAGAAGCACGAATAGATTATAATAATTTTCTCTGCCGCCATGCCTCCAGTATTTAGTTATTTTTACATAGTTGCCTGCATCCCTCATGGATTTGACAGGCAGGAGTTTTCCGGCGGTCTCCACGATATTCTGAGCCCGCTCTATCCGTTTCCAGAGATCTTCTGGATCTTGATCTTCCACCCCGGTTGTGGTACTGGCACTCATCCTGTCTGCGATCTTGTTTCCCGAGAACGAGCCGAGTCTTGTTATCTGCATCAGCTTGCCTATGGGCGTGATGAGATTCAGGACGATGTTATTTCCGTCCTTCAATGCATCATAAACAACTTCGCTCGATCGCCCGCCGCCTCTTATGTCGATCAGAACAATATCTGAGCTTTTCAGATCGTCTTTCAGGACCTCTTCATCAATCTCCTCCTCATCTATCTGGTTCGGATAGTATGTCCTGAACTCGATGCCGGTTTCAAAATCGCAGTTCAACTCGTTCACTGCCTCAGCGAGTGACAATGTCGGGACGGTTGAGATGCAGGTGATCTTCATATTGATCGTCTCTTTTTAAAAAAATAAGGGAGGAGAGCGACTTAGCTCTCCTCAGCTCGTGGATATACAAAGACACCGTGCTCTGCCACATCAAAGTCTATGCCGCAGAATTGATCGATGTATTCCTGATGTATCGCCTGTGCATCCATGTTCTCGAAGAGATCCGGATGGAACCACTCTGCATAGTAGGCAAGACCGATCACGTCAGCCAATCCACCGGAGACTTCGCCCTGCATTATGTGGATGCGGTTGTTCTTCACCGCTGGGATCTCTGCAAAGCCCGGCAGTCCTATTATCTCGTTATAATATGCTTCCAGATCGCTATCGTCATCCGTTTCGTAACCGCCGCCACGCGAATTATATCCGGATGCCTGACCAATGACCACTGTAGGCTCCTGATCTAAAATCCACTCCAGTTCTGCATAAGGATACCCTGGCGCAAGACCCGCTGGCAGGTCGGCAGCTATGTTGATCCCGCCTGCCTGTATACACATCTGGTGAAGCCCGGTGCCTCTGGCAGCAGTCATGCGGTTGGACGAACCTCTCTGGCTCCCGTAATCGATGAAGACCATCGGTTTATCGTCCTCTGAAATCCCTGATACCACATCTTCTACCTCATCAACGTATTCGTCACGCCATTCAATGTACTCTATTGCATTCTCCACCTCACCGAGCAAATACCCGAGTTTTATCAGATCTTCTACCACCGTTTCCGGTTTGTAGAAGTTTAAACGGACCACGGTTACCACTGGCTCAAGCTTATCCTCAAGACCGATGTGACCAGGGTTGTATATCCCGGGAGCATAAGCTATGAGTATATCAGGGTCCATCCCCAGTATCTTTTCAAGATCAGGACCAGATCCCCTGCCAACCGATGGTAGCGTGGATATCTCCGGGAAAAACGTCGTATGCATGGCTGTAGCACTCTCTATCCCAACTATCCGATCCTTTGCTTGAATAGCTCTGATAGCCTCTGTGCAGTCCGAGTTCAACGTGAGTATTTCGTTCACTGGCAGGGATATCGTTTTGGTTTCTCCCTCAGAGTCAAGAATCGTAAGCTCCTTCTCCCGCCCGAGGATGATCAGCGCGATCTGCGTCATATCGAGGATATCGATCTCGTCATCATACTTCGCATCTGCAAGTTCTGTTGCATCTCTGTATTCGAGGATGATCAGCTCGGTGTACGTCACATCCTGCATGTTTATTGTGTCATCTTCGTTCGCGTTCCCGAAGATCTCGAGCGTGTAGTCTGATGCAGCCACCGACGACGCCAGCAGCAGCAAGGTCATGGTCATTCTGACCAACATTGTATTCATTCTCATTGTATAATACCTCCTTGTGGTTTATTTTTACCATATATGGGTAGATCCGCAATATTGGTTACATAGCGCGTGCAAATCATAACCATACACTATGGTACTTAAAATTATCTATCAACATCGTAGCATTGACCAGCAAGCATATTGCCCACTCTTCATATCCCACAGCTCAGGTTCCAATCAATCCCCACCCACTCAGACAGACCTTATCGGAACGATATATGGCATCCTCCCGCTTCTGTTAACCACCTCAGCCTCCACGTCATAGACCGACATGATATTCTCTGGCGTGAGAACCGCCCCCGGTGATCCGGCATCATATATCCTCCCCCCGTTCAGGAAGATCATCGTATCAGAGAATCTTGATGCAAGGTTCAGGTCGTGCATCGCCATCACTGCCACCATCTTCCTCTCCCGTACTATGGACGAAAGGAGGTTGAGCACATCAAGTTGGTGCTTCAGGTCAAGATTACTGGTCGGTTCATCGAGCAGGAGTACCTCCGGTTCCTGGGCTAATGCTCTTGCTATCTGAACTTTCTGAAATTCCCCACCGCTCAACTCATTGGACGGTCTCGAAGCCATCTCTTCCAGACCCATGAGAGTCAATATATCCAGTACGATCTTCTTGTCTTTAGAGCTTGGAAGGGGTCAATACATCGTACCCCATTTCATTTGCCAAATAAAGGGTCAATACATCGTACACTCTTTTGATATGCGCTCCGTTTAACGCATCCTCTGTGATGCGTTATGGATATTAACGAACAAGAGAGAATTGATGCCGTAAATCGATACATCAAAGGAGATAAACCAGCAGATATTTATAGAGATGCGAACAGATCAAAGAAATGGCTCACTGGTTGGGTGGATCGGTTCAAAACTGGCGAAGAAGAGTGGTATAGATCTCGATCGAGAGCGCCTAAAAAACATGGAAGAAAGACGAATGAAGCGATCGAAAAAGTGGTCGTGAACATCAGGAAAGCTCTGATGGAAGGCACTGAGCACGAATCGAAATATCTCGGTGTGGGCACCGATGCGATCCGGTACAGGATGAATCAACTCGGCTTTACAGAAGACGAGATCCCATCGACATCAACGATAAAGCGAATTGTGAAGAAACATGGTCTGAAAGTAAATAAACGAGAGCGATACAAAGCTGGGTCAAATCCAAAAAGCGATACACACTCCTTAATCCCACACAAACCGATGAGGTGCACCAGATGGACTTTGTTGGACCGCGATTCATCAAGGGATATGGGGCCATCTCCTCTCTCCATCTCATCGATGTGGCATCCACTCGGGTTCATATTGAGCAATTTGGCTCCAAACATATGGATAATGTGATCGCCTTTCTCATCAAGTATTGGAGCAACAACCCGATTCCCCGGTATTTGCAGGTCGATAACGGGATGTACTTTATTGGAGACTTTAAAAACCCGCGTGGGTTCAGTCGTTTTGTAAGACTCTGCCTCTACGTTGGTATTGAAGTCGTTTTCATCGCGCCCAGCAGCCCCTGGATGGACGGAAGCATCGAGAACTTCAATATACTTCACACCGCCACAACTTGAGCTTTTTCAAACCTCTGAAACCGTAATGTGAGCAAAGAGTCAAGTTCTTCTTTGTAGGTGGTGTCCGTCTGGTTCAAGCAGTTGACGATGGTGTTTTTGAAATCCTTAAACTCGGAATAATATTTCGAATACAAACACTGTTTCTTAACGAATTTCCATAATCGTTCAATAAGATTTAAATTGGGTGAATACGGAGGAATGTAAAGTAATTCGATATCAAGGGATTCTGCTAACTCCCAAACAAGTTTACACTTCTGATATCTGGCATTGTCCAAAACAAGGGTTATTGGGACTCTAATATCAAGGCGCGAAATGCGCCACAATAAATCACAAAAGCTCTGAGCGTTGATATACGTATCGTTTGTAACAGTGATCAATTCATGAGTTACAGCATTTAACGCACCCAAAACATTGAACCGCTTTCTACCGGAGGGTGCTTTAATAAACAATCTCTTAAATGACCACAATATTCCAAGAAAGGGGGCCAGAACAAAGTGTGCAGCATCCACAAAAAAGACAACTCTCTTGCCGGACTTGGCTTCTTTGAGACGGGGTTCCAGTTCTTCTTTTATGAACTTTTCCTGCTCATCCAAGTCTGCTTTAGCAGGAATCATGCCCACTTTGCGAGGCGCCATCCCAATAGACTTGAGAAACATCCTAACCCGATTTTCACTACGTTTAATTCCAGTTAGCTCTTCAATCTTAGCCGTAGCCTCTTTAATGCTTGCAGGAGGATGTTCACTAAAGTAAGCTTCGATAGTCTTTGTATACTGCCTCAATTCGCTTTGCGGCTGGTAAAAATTTACTTCTTTCAACCCTTCAATGCCATATTCCTGGTATTTTCGAAGATAATCAGTTAGAGTGTTCGGAGATATCCCTGTAAACTGGCATATCTGTTTATGGCTTATACTCTGGCTCTTCAACCAAAGAGCTTCCATTCTACGCTGAACGCGTGGATGGAGGTGATGATATCGTTCATAATCCAATGCTTTCATCTCTTCCCCTGTGAACTCAATCTCAATCATGCAGATCACCTGTTGAGATTTGTATCTCAAACTAAAAAGTAGTTACCCGTATACTAAATATGTGCTATAGTTATATCTATAAAAAATCGCAGTTTATGGCGGTGCCGAGTATATGTTAGCAAAATCAACCCTCTAATAA